>NZ_CABQXJ010000003.1:0-89400 GCF_902468165.1 uncultured Intestinibacter sp. | reverse complement strand
ATCTATATGCCCCTTTAAAATTTCCTTATTTAATTCCACAAATTCACCTCCAAAACATAATCATCGTAATGCGAGGTTTTAATTTAAAACAAAACCTCGTAATACAAGTATTGTATATCATAAATACTCGTTATGCAAGGATTATTTGTTATATTTATATCAATAAATACATAAAAATAGGAATTATACTAAATTATACAATTCCTATTCCTATTTATTTTCTCACTCGTTTGTATTTTTTATTCTGCACTTAACCTCAAAATATGGGCTTGAAAAATCATAATTTAATTTCAATCCATGTTTAACTTATTAGCCAAGTTTTAACAGAATTAAATCCTATCGGTTATAATCTTATTCATTCTCCATTTGTTTTTTCAACATCTCAGCGAATTCATGTTGTTGTTTTCTCTCTTCTTCTTGTAATTCTTTCATCCCTTTATTTATTGCTTTTGCGTATTTTTCAGCTTCTTTTTCGTCTTTTTTAAATTCTTTATAATCTGCTTTTGCCTCTCTTTTTATTTCGTGGCCTAATTCTTTATCTTGTTTTGTTATGTCTTTTATTTCTTTTTTAACGTCGTGTTTTAATTCATGTTCTAATTTTCTTTCATCTCTAAGTTCATGGCGATATTCTTTTCTACCTTCGTGATGTTCTTTCATTTCTTCAAATTTATCTCTAATAGTCATTTTACTTCTCCTCTCTATAAAAAAATACTTAGTAATAGATTATCCCAAATCGCAGTTTGATATTATCTAAATTTGCTGTATTTTTTGTCAAAAAAAGTTTTTTAAATATATCTATAACTTAAACTTAATTGTTATTTTGGCTTTTTATAATATCTTTTATTTCTTGTCTTGATTTTATACATAATTTTTTAAAGACTGCTTTTAATATTGTTTTGACTGTGTTTACTGATACAAATAATGTTTTTGCTATTTCATTATTTGTAAATCCTTGTGCCGCTAAATTAGCAACTTCTAGCTCTCTTTCCGACAATTCAGCCAATCTCGATTTTTCTTTTTTAACAAATTTTAAAAATTTATCATAAGGCTTTTGCAATCTTCTAATCTCGTCTATCTCTGCTTTAAAATTACCTTTTTCATATATTTCATCTAATAAATCTTCTATATCAGTATAATTTTCCGCAAAAATCATATATAGTCTGTCACTTAGAGCTATTTCCAACGCTTTTTCAAGTTTTTCAACTGCATATTTTCTTTTAGACAAATTATCGTATGCTATTGCTATATGTATATTTTCAAAAACTTCACAAATTAAATTGGGAAATATCTTTGCCATAGCTATAGATTTTTCATAAAGTGCAACGACCTTAACATATTCCTTTTTCGTTATAAGCACTTTTGAGTAAATAAAATTCACAAGAGGAATCGTCGGAAATAATAATCTAGTATTTTCAAAATTACCATTTTCTATCCACTTAGGAATCTTGCTCTCTTCTTTTAAATTGGAATATATATATGCCCTTATAATGTCCAATGTATCCGAAAACATATGAAGATCATTTATATAAATCCTCTCTTCAATCTCATCCATCAAAGTTCTAAACTCTTCGTACCTACCCCTATGTATAAGTATCCTCAACTTTAAAAATAAAGCACAGCAAAGAACCCCCGAATACTTATCACACAAAAGCATAGCCTTATCTAGTGCTATTTCTGCATTTAATATATCTCCTTGATTAAAACAGACCTCGGCCTCCATAATATACTCAGCACCTATCCCATGATTTTGGGTGATTTTATAATAATAAAGCATGGCATTTTTCATAATGCTAAGCTGTTCCTGTAGCTTGCCCTTCTCTCTATAATACATGTATAAAATCGACGGCGAACCGAAAGTCCATGTAGATTTATTTGTCATAATTGTGGAAGGCTTATACATCAACTCATACGATTGTTTATGAAGATTTGACATCTCTTCTATATTGTTGTATTTTGTGAAACTAAATATAAGTTTCATCTCCCCAAGCAGTTGATTTTTCTCTTTAACATCTATATTTTTATCTCTTGCTATATTTTCATAAAATTGCCCACAAACTCTCCCAAACAAGTCCATCTCATTGTAAGTAAACAATCTTCTTGCGTATACCAATAACGCCAAATGATTTTTCTGTTTAAATTCATTTGGACAATTTTCCATACATCTTATAAATTTGTCCTTGATTTCTCCTGTGATGCTGTTTCCCTTGTCCTCTACCAATGCATCTAAAAAGTTTTCATAATCTCCAGCTTTATAAAAATAACCCATACTGACAACGTATTTTTTGTTTTTATAAAACCAAAATCCACCCTGTTTATATACTTCTTTTTTATAATTATCGTCTTTTTCTTTTAATTTTTCCAACAAACAAGTTCTAAAAATCGCATGGAATAAGTATACTTTGTTTTTCTTGTCGTACTTCACAAATGCATTAACCTGAGTCAATTCCTTTATCAATAAATCGACATTTTCGTCCCCAGTTATAAATTTGACTTGCTCCAATGTAAACTGATCAAATATGCATAATCTAAGCAAAAAGTCCTTAAACTTATCTTCAAACGGTTCATATACCAGCTTTTCAACAAGTTCATATATATCTTCACTTATCTCAATCGTATTGTATTCGATATAATTTAGCATAAGCAAATATATCGCACTTATCCACCCCTCACTCTTTTTATAAACATCATCTATATTTAAAGTATTTAAATTTATACCACAAAGTTTATAATATTTTTTTATATCATCCTTTTCAAATTCCAAGCAGTTTTTCGTAATATAATTCACCAATTTTTTTAATTGAAGTTCTTCAATCTCAATATCTGGCTTATTTCTCGTAATTATAATAAGATGGATTTTGTTATCCATACTTTTTACCAAATTGTATATCAGCTCATCTAAATTCTTATTATTTATTAAATGATAATCATCTAAAATTATCGCTATTTCATCTTTTATATAAATAGAATTTATAAGCTCAATACACTCCTCCAGCTTTATGCTATCCTTTGGTAAACCTATGTTTTTTAGGCGGCTACCAGCATTTGAATCTATCTTGCTTATTATCCTGCAAAAACCTTGCCAAAACGCTATATCCGAATTTGTGTAGATATTTTGCCAATAGTAATTCGTGTGAAATTTGTTTATATATATTTTTATCGCCGTTGTCTTTCCATATCCCATCGGTGCCTCGACCACAGTAAGCGGATATGAATTTATTTTCCCTATTTTTTCTGTAAGTTTCTCATTCACATAGACTTCATTCGTATTATATTGCTTTATATATTCCATATCCCCTTTTTGAAACCCCTTTCTAAAAAATATATAATCTCAGTTTTGTTTATTTTAAGTCTTATATTTTAATTATATATTATTCACTCTTTGTATTAGCCTTCTTTATTAAAATTTTCCACAAAAAATAGGAGCATATATGCTCCTTATTTATATACCCTGCTTGCTTTTCACACTATTTAATGTAGTACATCTTCATCAAATACCCTCTAATTTTTATATCCGCAATATGGACAAGTTCCATCTGCATTTATAGTTGCACTTCCGCAGTTTGCACATTTAGAACTATGGTTAGCTCCATCTTCATTACCTGCTTTTCTATAACCACAGTTTTCGCAATATCCATCAGGATGGAATGTCATTTTCTTGCATTGTGGACATTTTGTATAATCACCGTAGTCACCACTTTGATATTCGTCGTCGTTATTTTTATTAGTGTTATTATTTTTGTTTGTAGTATTTTTATTTGTAGTATTGCTTGTATTTTGATTTGTATTACTTGACTTATTACTTGTGTTTTTATCACTATTTGATTTATCTGTGTTATTTGACTTGTTGTTTGTATTTTGATCGCTATTTGATTTATCTGTATTATATGTTGATTTTATCTCTATGCTGTACTTGTCACTTCCTTCTATATTATTTAAAATGTCACACACATACTTAGCTATTTTTTCTAAATCATAATTTTCTGTAGCATCTTTTAATTTTTGCATATCTTGACCATAGTCCTTATTCGCCAACATATCATTATTTATATCTTTTCCGTAATTAACTAGCTTATCTTTACAATCTTTCGTTCCCCCGTCTGAATCCTTAAGTACTATATACATATCTTTTAATAATGTCGATATTTCCGAAGTTGTAGATGTATCTTTTTGTTGAGTTTGCTCGTCTTTTTGGTTTTGAGTACTATCATCATTGCTACTTGATGAACACCCAACCACACCAAATGATAATACTAATGATAATATAATAACAGTTAATCTCTTCACCTAAAATCCCCCCTGTTTGATAGGTCTAAATAAGATATCTTTTTTATTTAGTCTAAATAAAGTATCCTTCTTGATTAGCCTAAATAAAATATTTTTACTAGATATAAACTTTCTATTTAATTATAGTATAGTTTAAATTATGGGTTATAACTTGATGTTTGGAGGTTTTCACCCGGGTGATTTTTCAAAACAAAAACCACTGACAAATTCTACTTTATCAATGGCTTTTATTATAATATTTTATTATAAACAACTTTCATTTTTAATATTATATTATCGATAATATAACATCCCCTATATCACCATCAATACAGATTGACTGGCTTTTTATCTCGTCCGGTGCCATCGCCTCATACCATCCCTCATCTTGGACAAATGTATTGTCACATCTTAAATTCATAGTCATTGGCTTTTTACAAACTGGACAATAAGGGATTAAATCACTTGGGATTTTTAAGTCTTTTTGTCTTTTTACCATCTCTTTTACTTGTATTTCGTTGTCATAAGTCTTTTGATGACATGGCTCGCTACATTGCCATAAGCCATAATCCCCCTGCATATAAAACAATCTATTTTTATCAAACCCACTTCTTTGGAAACAATGATCCACATTAGTCGTAATCACAAAGTAGTCCTTGTCTTTTACTAAATCCAACAAATTTTTATAAACAGGTTTTGGTATGTCGACATAACGGTTGTAGTAGATGTGTCTGCTCCACCACGCCCAATATTCCTCAAGTGTTTCATATGGATAAAATCCCCCACTATACATATCTGGGATATTGTATTTTTCGATAAAATCAGAGAAATATTTTTCAAATCTCTCACCACTATAAGTCAGTCCTGCTGATGTTGATAGACCAGAACCTGCCCCAATCACAATAGCGTCGGCATCTGCTAATACTTCTTTCAATTTTTCTATATTATTTGAGTAATTCTCTGTATATTTCTTTGTCCATATCTTTGAAAACATTGAAAATCACCTTCTTTACACTAGTATCTTTTTTCATAAATTCCTCAACAGTTTTTATAGCTATTTGGGCTGCTTTATCATTTGGGAAGTGAAACTCGCCTGTCGAAATACAACAAAACGCAATACTCTCCAAGTTGTTTTTGGCTGCTAAGTTTAAACAAGATCTATAACAATTTGCAAGCAATTCACAATCCTCACTTGTCAATTTATAACTTATTATCGGGCCGACTGTGTGGATTATATATTTGCAAGGCAAGTTGTATGCATTTGTGATTTTTGCCTGTCCCGTCGGCTCGCCATGCCCTTGTCTATTCATAATTTCATCACACTCAAGTCTAAGCTCTACCCCTGCAAATGAGTGAATAGCATTGTCGATACATCTGTGGTTTGGAACATAACACCCAGTCATTGCACTGTTTGCCGCATTTACAATAGCATCACAATGAAGAGTTGTTATGTCACCCTGCCAAAGATAAATCCCCTTTTGTATAGGATTTAAATTATTTATATCTACAATTCCTTTTTTGTTTATTTCTTCTTTTAAATATTCATCTTGCACCTTTAGAAACCTTTTTGGTTGTAATGTCAAGCGTTACAACCAAACTTTTTTCAAAAAAAAATTTGGAACTCTGGATAATTCCTTCCAAAGTCCCAAATTTTCTTAGATGTACTCTTCAAATTTATTTTTATCTATACTTTCACAAGTCTCTTCTTTAGGCTCATCTTTTTTAGCATAAGCTAAAATTATAGTTGTAAGAATAATACAAACTGTTCCAACAATATCGCCCATTCCAAAAGGATTTTTCAGCCATATAACTGATAGGAATGCTGCTGATAATGGTTCAAAAGAACCTAATATACTTGTTTCAGTTGGTTGAATATAATTTAAACTCTCTAAATAGCAATAATAAGCAAACAATGTTCCAAATATCACTACGAATGCCACAGCAGAAACAGTCGCTACTGACCAAGTTCCACTAAATTTCCAAGGTGGATTTATAAAACTAAACGCTATACCACCAAGTAACATCCCCCACCCAACAACTGTGATTGAAGAATATTTTGTCAGCAATTTAACTGGTTGTAATGTATAAATTGCAGCGGCAAATGCTGAACATAGTCCCCAAAATAGTGCCTGTTTAGATATAGATAAGCTGTGTATATCTCCCTTTGTAATTATAAAGAAAGTACCTACTATAGCTAATAAAATTGCAACTATTTGGTTTTTGTTTGGCAACTTTTTGCTTACAATAGCAACATAACAAGTTATAATCACTGGTGATAAATATTGTAAGATTGTTGCTGTTGCTGCATTTCCATATTTAATCGCAGCGAAGTAAGTATATTGAGAACCCAACATTCCCAAAACACTAAAAGATACAAGTGTTATCGCATCTTTTTTATTTTTCCAAATTTCTTTAATTCCTGGATCTTTCTTAATTGAACCATAGCTTAAAAGTAAAATACCTGATAATAATAACCTAACGACTACTAGCCACTCCGTAGTAAAGCTGTTTTTTTGGAACAAAAATTCTGCAACTGTTCCAGAAACACCCCATAAAGTAGCTCCAAAAATAACTAAAGCGATTCCTTTAAAACGTGATTTATTCATCTTTTTTTCCTTTCCTTTCATAAAATTTTGTTTTTCATATATAATAATATTATTAATATGATTTTAAATATATTGACTTATTAATTCGGCTACATCCTTATTCTATTACTATTTGCAATGTATAACAATTAATATATTGATTAACATTGCAACTATATTAGCGAAATTGAAAGGAAGTTTTAATATGCAATTATCAAAAATAGAAGTTGATAAACAACAAAGAGAAATTATCAAATATGAAAATGGTGATTTCCCATTCCTCATATTTACAGATGACTTTTGTAATTTTGATGAAGGATACATTAGATGGCATTGGCACAAAGACCTTCAAATTTCATACGTAGTTGAAGATAAAATTTGCTTTCAAGTAAATGGTGAGACTATTGTGTTGAATCCTGGGGAAGGAATACTTTTTAATTCCAATGTACTTCACCAAATTAAACCATATTATCAAAACTGCAAGATGATTTCAATTATGTTTAACCAAAGCATAATTTCGGGAAGTGATCACTCACTAATAAGCAAAAAATACGTCGATACTGTGATTAATAGCCACAACTTGGACTTTGTAATCTTTAAAAATGATGTAAATTGGCAAAGTGAAATTTTACAATACGTAAAAGATATCTATTCATCATATAAAAACAAAGATTATGCTTATGAATTAGAAATCGCCAACAACTTAAATATAATTTGGCTCAAACTTGTTAAAAATTTAAAAGATAAAATCCAAAGTCCTTCCAAAAAAGTTTCTGCTGATGATGAAAGGGTCAAAACAGCGATAAACTACATAAAAACAAACTATGCACGCGATATATCTCTAGATGATATCGCAAAATCATGCAATATCAGCAAAAGCGAATGTTGCAGAAGTTTTAGACGAATCCTAAAAATGACTCCGTTTGAATATTTGATGGAATATAGAGTTTTGAAGGCAACCGAATACCTTTATAACACTGATGAACCAATATCTAATATCTGCATCAATGTTGGATTTAATGGGATAAGCTACTTCGGTAAGACATTTAAGAAGTTTATGCACTGTACCCCGTCCCAATACAGGTCTAATATGAAAAAAAAGTGGCTGTAGATATTCTACAGCCACTTTTAAATAATCACTATTTAAGGAAATCAATCACTACTTTCGTTAAATGTCAATAATCTTCTAATTCACATCAACTATATATGATATATTTTTTCTATTATTCTAAATTTTATTCAATTATATTTTAATTTATCAATCGCAAATTTATTTTTCTAGTTTATATCTTTTACTAGGATTAAATTTTATCTCATTAAGTTATATTTTTTATTAATCTCAAACTTACATTTATTTTATTAGTTTAAAGTATTTACAACTTGTATATCGTTATAAGGGAATATCTTCATTTCGCTACCATCTAAGTCTTCTTTATGCATATCAAGCATGTTTATTTGGTTGTTGTTATAACTCTTGTAGTAGTAAAGTCCTTTTTCAAGGTTCATACAAGAACTGTATTGAGTTATTTCATCTTTTCCGTCTTTAGTTATTACTGAACCTTTTACCATTGCTACGTTATTTAATATATGGAAAAATTCAATTATTCCGTCGTTTTCTATATCTTCCATAAGAATTTGTGCTCTTAAAAATGCTACTCTTACAAATCTAGATGGTGATGAAAAATCGCCAGGAAGTCCTATCCCACCAGTTGCAGATCCCAGCGGAGTTAATTCTAAATCACTCCAATTTGCAGATGTCGGTTGAACTGGAGTTGCATTCATATATTGACGTAAGTTAGTTATATGCCAATCAAATGATGGTGCATTTGTCATTACGCCAACTTTGTTTTCATATACTTTGAAACCTTCTTTAGTCTTTTCGATTACGATTGCTTTGCCTGTTTTATCAGTAACCATCCAGTGAAGTGTTGGAAGTCCAACATTTTCAGCAAAAGGTCTTGCAACTAAATTGATTTTATCTAGATATGGTCTTAATTCTTCTAAAGTTGCAAAATTACCAGTAATCCAAAGAATTAAGTCATATGGTGGCATATTTTCCATACCTTCTTTAGTGTCCTCTTCCCAATATGCATCAGGGAAGTTAAGCCCAGCACAACCTAGCCCCTCTTCGTTTATAGCCTCAGCAAATAGTGGGTGATTGTCCATAACTGATGCCATACCAGTAATAGCATATTTTATCTTTTTATTTTCACCAGAAACTTTGTCTACGTATTCATAATTTCTAGGAACTACTACTGGTCTTTGTCCAAATGTATATTCCAAATCCATATTTCTTCCAAATAAATGTTCTTTTTTAAATGTTAATAAACTCAAAGCTGTACACATGTTAAAATCCTCCTTTTTATGTAAAATAATATTCTTATTTATGTTTTGTAAATTGCTTATTATTTATGCATAAAGAATTATCTAAAATCCCAATTTTAAATAATTGAAATTAGCTCTAAAAAATGTTATGCTATCAAAAGCGAATCAAAAAGAGATGTAATTACATGATAAAATTTGACAAAGTGTCGTACTCTTTTCCACAAAAAGACCTTTATACTGATGTTTCATTTACAATAGAGGAAGGTCAACATTGTGCATTTATCGGTGCAAGTGGTAGTGGAAAAAGTACGCTTATAGATATAATAATGGATCCTGAAAAATACGTATTTGACGGAAACGTTGAAATGGAGCCAAGCTTAAAAATTGGGTACGTAAGCCAATTTTCACAAAGAGATAAAGATAAGGAAACAACTGTTTTCGAATATATTGCAGAAGAATTTATAAAACTTGAAAATGAAATAGCAACTCTTTGTGCTGAAATGGGAACTTCTGATGACATCGAAACATTATTAGAAAAATACCAAGAGGCACTTGATGCTTTCGATGCGATTGATGGTGATAATTATGAAAACAACATCAATAAAAAATTAAATGCTGCTAACTTAACTCCTCACAGAGACAGAATGATTTCTGAACTTAGTGGTGGGGAGTTCAAACTTATACAAGTTATAAAAGAAATGCTTAATAATCCTGATTTAATGATTATGGATGAACCAGATGTTTTCTTAGACTTTGAGAATCTTAACTCACTTAAAAACTTAATTAATTCTCACAAGAAAACTATCTTAGTTATAACTCACAACAGATATTTATTAAATCATTGTTTCAATAAAATCATCCACCTTGAAAACACTGAACTTCAAGAATTTGATGGAAGATATATTGACTATAACTTCTCTCTTCTTCAAACAAAAATTGAATTACAAGAGATGGCAATAGCTGATGAAGAGGAAATAGCAAGAAATGAAGAATTAATAAAAATATTAAGAGAAAAAGCAACTTACAATGCAGATGCATCTAGAGGTAGAGCGTTAAAAGCGAGAGTTAAAATACAAGAAAGATTAGAAGCAAATAGAATTAAACATCCATTTGTAGATATCAAACAACCATATATCAACTTAGAAACAAATAATGAAATCGAAGAAGAAATAATAGCATTAAAAACAGATAATTTAGGTATATCATTTGATGAAGTGCTTTTACAAAATGTAAACTTCGAGATAAAATCTAATGATAAAGTTGCAATAATCGGAACAAACGGTGTTGGTAAAACTACTTTATTAAAACAAATTTTCAAAAATAACAATGATGCTATAAAAATCGACGAAAACATCAAATTAGCATATTTATCGCAAATGCAAAGCGAAGTTGTAAATGAATCAAACACAATTTTACAAGAATTCTATGATGTTGGATTTGAAACATATGGTGAAATAAGAAGATATCTTGGAAGATACGGATTTAGTTCAGATATACTTACACAAAAGATCGAATCATTATCAGGTGGTGAGAAAAACATCCTTCAACTTGCAAAAGTTTCAGCAAGTAAAGCAAACATGCTATTAATGGATGAACCTACAAGCCACTTAGATATATATTCACAAATGGCATTAGAAAAAGCTATTTCAAACTACAAAGGCGCAATCTTAATGATTTCACATGACTATCATTTCATAGTTAACTGTGCCGACTATGTCTTATTAATTGGATTGACGATGATGATATCTTTTTTAGAAAATAATTCCCATCGAATCGACGATGATGATTATTATCGAAACTAATTGCTCACATTTTTATGTGGGCTTTTTTGTTTCTATTAGTATTTTAGGACAGATTTACAAAAAATAAACACATAGAAAGTATATTTTAAATAAATATAAATTCCATGTGTTTATTTTTTTATTATTAAATCTTTAATTTTTCAAATTTATCTTCTTAATAACAATCCCAATTATATAAAACATCACTAAAGTCTAAATTCTTTAACTTATCCTTATTAATAAAGAAATTGCAAACTCCGCAATCTCCCCACATTATATATCCATTTTCATAATCGTCTATACTATCTATCTGTAATAATAAAGTATCATATACATCAAGACCGTCATATTCTCTAGGGTCTGATTGTGCAAAGTAAGGGTATCCTCCTATTTTATTTCCGCAACCTGAAATCTCATCGTTGATTTCTTCTAGAATATCATCAAATGATTCTTCACCTTCATTATCATCATCCAAGTCCCAAAATGCTTGAATTTGATTATTAGGAAATAGTTCGTTGTATTTTTTTACAAAAATTTCATCAAAATTAAAATCTTCTGATGTTATTCCTTCTTCATAAGTTGTAAACACCATCTTGAATTCATCTTCAAATGGCATATAATCCTCATCTTCAATATAAGGATTGTATATTTTTAATATATCCTCTTCTTTTACATTATCATCAATACTGTCATGGTAAACTACTCTAAATGTATTTTGTTTATTTTGATTATCAAAATCCAGCCCATAACAATCATCCATAAGTATGAAAAATTGTAATAATCCTTTTTGAGGATAATCTTCCATTCCTACAAGCTCTTCGCAGTTTATTTGTGCTAATAATGTAAGTTGTCTTCCATCATCATCAACAGGAATTTCTGCACCAACAGGTAAATATGGAGTCCCTCCTACTTTTGAATCTATAAGTTGTGTTTTTTGTTTTTTTAACTCTATACTTATAGCTTTCTTAGCTGTTTCTTTTTTTATGCAATTGTATACTTTTAGTATTGCTTCTTTTTTATTCATTCTCTTTCTCCACCTATTTATAATTATATAACCTATTTTTTCATATAAAGGTAAAATATATTTTATTTTAGTATAAACTAAAAATTTAAACAATAAAATATAAATTAATTTATATTCCACAATTTAAAGCTAATTATAATTTCCTATACATTATAAAAAAATGCTACAAAATAGATAACCTACTTTGTAGCATTTTTGCTTTTAATTTATTATTATTTTACTTCAATTATTTCCTAAGCTGCTTCAGCCAACTTCTCAATTTCCATATTCTTAGGCAGTACTAAATTTAAAACAATTGAAACAACGAATACAACTGCAACACAGTTTCCGCTGAATATATCTTGTATCATTTTAGGGAATATCGACCAGATTTCTACTTCTGTTGCAGAAGTGAATCCTATCCCTACTGCTAAAGATAATGCTGTAATTATGATATTTCTTTGTGAGAAACCTGCTCTTGCAAGCATCTCGATACCACTAACTACGATTGTACCGAACATCATAAGTGTACATCCACCTAATACTGATTCTGGAATAGAGCTGAAAAATGCACCGATTGGTGGAACAAATCCCGCAAGAATCATAAATATAGCACCTGTCATTATTGTAAATCTATTTACTACTTTTGTCATAGCAACTAGTCCAACATTCTGGCTGAATGATGTTACTGGTGGACATCCAAACAGACCTGTTATAGCACTTGAGAAACCGTCACAAGAAAGTGAACCTGAGATTTCTTCTTCTGTTATATCTCTATCTAGCCCTTTTGCAACTACTGCTGCTGTGTCTCCTATTGTTTCAGCAGCTGAAACCATAAATATAATACATACTGATATAATTGCGTTTATGTTGAATTCTGGTGCAACTGGTAAAAGTTTAGGGAACGCTATAATTCCATTAGATAAAATTCCTGATAAATCTACCATACCTAAACAAAGTGATACTATATATCCTACAAATAATCCGAATAATACTGATAATTGCTTCCAAAATGATTTTGCGAAAATATTAAATAAAAGACAAGCAACTAATGTGATTGTACCAACCATAATATTTTGTAAAGAACCAAAGTTTTCAGTGTAGCCACCTCCGAATGAACGTACACCTACAGTTAATAACGAATAACCAATCGTTGTAACGACAACCCCCGAAACAACTGGTGTTATTATTCTTCTCCAATATTTAGCTAACAATCCTAATAGTCCTTCAAAGATACCACCTACGATAACTGCACCTACAACAGCACCATAGCCGTATTGAGCTCCAACATAAGATAAGATTGTAACGAATGTAAAACTTACTCCCATAACGATAGGCAACTTTGCCCCTACTTTTCCAATAGGATACAACTGAATTAATGTTGCTATACCTGCCATAAACATAGCATTTTGTAATAACGTAGTCATCTGTTCTTGCCCTACACCTGATGCACTCCCTATCATCATAATTGGTGTTAAATTGCCCACGAACATCGCAAGAATGTGCTGTAGACCAAACGGAATTGCCTTAGATAATGGCACTCGTCCATCTAATTTATAAATATTTGCAATACTCGAAACTACTTTTTCTCTTTTTTCCATCATGTGTCCCTTTCATGTGTGTAAACTTAATATGAAATTAGTATACTATAAAACTTTTAAATTTACAATTGTAAAAATTAAAATTTGTTGTTTAATTAATAAAAAAATCATTTTTTAAGAAAAAAATATGCTACTTTCACTTATATATTAAAACATATATATTAAAAAGTTCGTATTTTTCCATATATTTAAATACATTTTTCATTATTTCCTTTACTATTTTAGATTTTTATTTTTATCAATAACTTTATCAATATTTTTATATTTTATCTATATACAAACACAAAAAAGTAGGAGCTTAGCCCCTACTTTTTTGTTAACATATTAAGTTATTTTCTTCAAAATTAATCGTAAATTTCATACCATTTTGAACACTTTCAAATGAGTGTGAGATATTTAAAGTTTTTAGAATTTGTTGAACAATATAAAGTCCCAACCCATTTCCGCCGGTGTTTTTATTTCTGTCAAATTCCGCCCTATAAAACGCCTCGAATATATGATCTAGATGATTTTGTTCTATTGGTTTACACTCATTTTCTATTATTAATGAATTTTTTTCAAAATATATATTTATATTTTTTCCATTATCGGTATAATTCACTGCATTAGATATAATATTCGATAATGCCTTTTTTAACATTGATTTATCAGTATTTATATTTAATGAGTTTGAATAATCTATGTTCATATTGATTTTTTTTGATTTTGCGATAATTTTATATGGCTCAATAATACTTTCTATCAATATTTTTAAATCTACTTCTTTCAATTCTTTTTCGCCGTTCAAAGAGTTAAGTCTAGATGTATCTAGTATCTCTTGAACCATACTACTTAAATTAACAACAGCTTCTTGACATTTTGGGAGATAAACATCATGATTTTTATACTTCCCGATATTCAAAATCATATTTTCAAGCATTATATGTATGCTCATAAGAGGTGTTTTTAATTCGTGAGAGGCACTTCTTAAGAAGTCTACCTTGCTTTTTTCCGATTTACTCACATTTTCAATTTCCTCTTTCAAAGAGTCAATCGTATCTAATAAATTTTTATATAAACTATTTATATTTGTCGCTAAAAGCTCTATCTCATCTCCAGTGTTAATATCACAATACGCATCTTCTTTTAATACTTGCATCTCTTTTGTAACGTCACAAATTTGTTTTATTGGTTTTGTTATTTTTTTTGTATATATATATGATGCAAATAATGAAATAATAAGACTTATACCGATAGAATATGGTAATATCATAAATACTACACTTCTCGCTTCTTGGAGATATTGTAAATCCATAGCAACTTTTATTGATGCATCTACGTTATCTTTTGTCTTTAACTTTTTAGTGTAAAGTAATGATGAATCACTAATTTTTAGAAAATCATTTTTAACTTCTGTTGAATTTGATTTCTTATTATCTTCTATAAAATCCGTTTTATTGTCTATAACTAGCGACTGTTCATCTAAAGCATCTGGGTTTATATATATATCACAACTTTTAATTCCTTCATATACTTTATTTTTTCCATTTACACTCAACAGTATATTTATGTTATGCATATCAGCAAATTTCTTAGCTATTTCATCGCTCTTATTTGAATTATTATTTTGTAATTGCTCTGTTAATTGATAGCTTATGTTGTCTAAATCTTGCTGCTTTTTATTAGTATAAAAACTCGGCAAAAGCATATACAACAAAGTGTGAGAAATTATGATGATAATTGCCATCAGCCCAACTGTAAATAGGTATGTTTTTTGGAATAGTTTCATCTTTTTCATTACTTATCCTCAAACTTATACCCAATACCTTTTACAGTTGTAATACAATCTAAATCTAGTTTTTTTCTAAGATTTTTAATATATACATCAATAACACGATCAGCTGGGGCCTCGTCTATTTCCCAAAGACTATCTAACATTTGATTTCTTGTTAGCACCTGGTTTTTGTGCTTAATTAATAATTCCAATAACTTTATTTCCTTTGGTTTTAAATCTACTGGATTATTATCTTTCTTTGCACAAAATCCTAAAAAATCAACCTCAACATCTTTATAAATCCATTTGTTATTTTGTTGTCTTCCTTGGATACGTCTTTGCAAAGCTTCAATTCTTTTGTGAAGTACTACAACCGAAAATGGTTTTGTTATATAATCATCGGCTTTTTCATTAAAACTCATGATTTGACTGTAATCATCAGTCATTGCAGTAAGCATCATAACAGGAACATCGCTTATTTCTCTTATTTGGCTCAATACACCAAACCCATTTATTTTTGGTAGCATTATATCCAATAAAACTAAATCAAATTCATTTGATTTGAATAAGTCGATACCTTCTTGCCCATCTTCGGCAACCATAACATCATATCCAACTTCGGATAAATATTCACTTATCCCTTCTCTTATATCTATCTCATCTTCTACTATTAATATTTTTGTGCTCACTTTTTTCAACCTCATCATCTTTTAATTATATTTTATAGTATAGTATACTATAATTTAAATATTATATTAAATATCTTTTTTATGTTTTAATTTAAACTTAAAGGCTTTTATTAATTTTTGCTTGCACAATTTGACTTACATCCAGAACATTTTGAATTACAAGCTGCTTCTTTTGTTTTTGTAAATGTAGTTTTTATAGCTCCTCTTGGGCAAACCTTTATACATTTTCCACATCTTATACATTCTGCACTGTTTGGAGTTTTGTATACTGCGACATTCATGTCACATTTTCTCTCACATAATCCACATTTTGTACATTTGTCTTCATCAATTTCATATTTATAAAGAGAATACTTGTTGAATAGCCCATATATAGCACCTAATGGACATAAGTATTTACAAAACGGTCTATAAATTTTTATTGATAATATAACAACACTCACTAATATAAACATCTTCCAAGTAAACAATGGTCCAATTATTTTTCTAAGTGAACTGTTCATTGATACTAGAGGTACCCCTCCAAGCAATGTTCCTGATGGACAAATTAATTTGCAAAACCAAGGATTACCCTCTCCTGCAAAGTTTGTCAGTGTAAGTGGCATTATAATTACAAATACTACTAATATAACATATTTAAGATATCTTAATGGCTTATCCAAAGGCACCTTTTTAATTTTTTTAATAAATGGAATTTTGTAAAGCAAGTCTTGTACTAATCCAAATGGACATAGCCATCCACACACAAATCTTCCTACAAACGCTCCAACCATCATTAAAAATCCTATTATATAAAATGAAAATTTAAAATTTCTACTTCCCAATACGGCCTGTAAAGAACCTATTGGACAAGACCCTATCGCCCCTGGGCATGAATAACAATTCAGCCCAGGTACACATAGTTGTTTACTATCACCTTGATATATCTTCCCTTTTGCAAAGCCCAAAAAGTATCCATTAGTCAATGCAGTAAACACTATTTGAACGGTTAGCCTCAGGTTTGACTTTATCTTTCTTATTAAATCCATACTATCACCTATCCAATTCCTATACATTCAAGACATATAATATTTGATTTCTTTGACACAACTTTATGTTCTTGTCTGTGAATTCCAAGAGATACAAAAAGCATCCCTGCAATAAATATTGCTAAACCTACTTTATTTTTTTTAATAATATTATTCATTTGCTTCTACCTTCTTTAATACTTCATCTATTTTTGATTTCCAGCCATCATAATCGTTAGAACCTTCTATACTATCAACGATATTTCCATCTTTATCTATAAAGAATGTTGTTGGGAATGCTTGTAAAAGCAATGTATCATCTTTTTCTACCATATCTTTTGTAACTGTTAATTGTTGATAAGTTGCATTTGCTTTTGATAATATTTCTTTTGCTGTAGCTTTTTCTTCATCAGTTAATCCAATTCCCGATTCTAGCAACATACCTTTTATCGAAACGCCTTTTTCTCTATATTCTTTGTTTAATCTATCTAATGTTGGTATTTCTGATATACATGGGCTGCAGCCTGTGTTCCACACATTGACCATAGTCAGTTTATATTTTGAGAATATAGATTTATCTACCTTATTTCCATCTATATCTGTAGTTTTCATATCTTTAAATATTGTGCTAGATGATAAACTTGAGTTTGTATTTTTGTCTGTTTTTTGTTCTGTTTTTTGTTCAGTCTTTTGATTTGAGCCTTGTTGGTTTTTATTTGAGTTATTTGATTGTGAACATCCTACTACTGATGTTACTGTCATCATCGCTACTAATGCTAATGTTGCTTTTTTTGTTATTCTTTTTCTGTTCATATTCATTCTCCTAATACTTCAATATTTTAATTATTATTTGTTTTGCTTTTCTATGGTTTAATATTAAAATTTCAATATGTAACGTATATGAAATTAAATAACTATCTTTATAAAATGAAGATTTTGAGGTAATATAAATATACGGATTAACAATTAAAGAGGTGTCACAATGAAAAATTTAAAAATATATTTTACATCGGATTTACATGGTTATGTATACCCTACTGATTATGTTGATAGATCTCAAAAAAACATAGGTCTATTAAACATAATAAATCAATTTGAAAAAGACGGTAATACATTAATAATAGATGCTGGAGATACTATCCAAGGTTCTCCTTTCACAAACTACCTTAGTACTGCTGAGTTTGATGTTCATCCAATAGCTACTATATTCAATAAAGCTGGATACGACTATATAACTCTTGGTAACCACGACTTTAACTACGGATTTGATTATCTTAAAAAATACCTTTGCAACTTAGACGCTAAGTGTTTATGTGCAAATGTAGATGATAAAACAAACGAACTTGGTATATTCCCTTACGATATAAAAACTTTAGAGAACGGATTAAAAGTTGGTATCATAGGATTTACTACTGATTTTATAAATATTTGGGAGAGAGCTGAAAACTTAGCTAACTTCACTATAAACGATACTATATCATCTATAAAACCTTATTATGATGAATTAAAAGGTAATGTTGATGTATTAATAGGTGTTTATCATGGTGGGTTTGAGTACGACTTAGATTCTCACAAAAAATTAAGCGAAACTAAAGAAAACGTAGCTTATAAGATATGTCATGAACTTGGGTTTGATTTATTATTAACTGGTCACCAACACATGGAGATATCTGATATAGACTTACATGGTACTCATATAGTTCAAACTCCACACAACGGAAGTAAATTCATAGAGTTAAACTTAGAATTTGACAACGATCAAATCCAAAAAGTAACTTCAAAATTAATAGATGTTGAGCTTAGCCCTAACAAGGAAATGTACGATAAATTCTTACCTCTAGAAGAAAAAGTTCAACAGTGGCTTGATACTCCAGTTGGGTTCTTAGATACAGAGTTACAACCTTCAGCTCACTTAGACATGGCTTTAAACGGTTCATCTCTTGCTAACTTTATAAACCAAATCCAATTAAGTGAAAGTGGTGCTGACATTGCTTGTACTTCTTTTGCAAATGTTATAAAAGGGTTCGAGAAAAACGTAACTGTAAGAGATATAATGTCGACTTACCCGTACCCAAATACATTAGTAGTATACGAAGTTAACAGAAAATACTTAGAGCTTGCTTTAGAAAGATGTGCTAGCTACTTCGACTTCAAAGACGGTGAAGTAACTATATCTGATAGATTCTTAAAACCTAAAGTTGAGCATTATAACTACGATTATTTCGCTAACTTAAACTACATATTTGACATAACAAAAGAAGTAGGAAACAGAGTAACTTCTATAGTTTATAATGGGAAAGAATTAGATCACGACACTACTCTTAAATTAGTTATGAATAACTACAGAGCTAGTGGTGCTGGTGGATACGAATTCTACACAGAATGTAAAGTTGTAAAAGAAATCTTAATGGAAATGCCTGATATAATAATAGATTACTTTAAAAATAATACAAACGTAACTGTTGATAAATCAAAATATTTAACTGTTTTAGCATAATTTTAAAGCCCCTTATAGAGAACGCATATTGTTCCTCTCTAGGGGCTTTTTTAATAGATATTTTCCTTGCAATTAAATAAAGCTGATTCCACTTGGAATCAGCATTTAAATTCTAAAACTTAGCCTCTTGCTAATTTATTTCTTACTTTAGTTGATATATACTCTACTATTAGAACTAATACAATTAATCCACATAGTATAGCACCAACTTCGTCCCAACTTAATGAGTTCATAGCAAATATTAAAGGAGCTCCTATACCACCTGCTCCAACTAATCCTAGAGTAGATGCGTCCTTTATATTTATTTCAAATCTATATATTACTGTTGATACAAAGTTTGTAAATAATTGTGGTAATATACCATATCTTATTTTTTGGAATGCATTACATCCAGCAGCATCTAAAGATTCTAATATTTTTTTATCTAAATCTTCTATAGTTTCTATGAATAATTTAGATACCATACCTATTGATGTTACTGATAAAGTTAAAACTCCTGCAAAAGCTCCAGGACCTGTAACTCTTATAAACATTAACCCATAAACGAAAGCTGGGAATGTTCTTATAGCTGCTATAAAGAATGATGTAATAACACTAACCCACTTTGGAACTATGTTACTTGATGCTAAGAATGATAGAGGAACAGCTATTATTGAACCTATTAATGTACCTAATAATGCTATACATATAGTTTCTAATAATAAAGCTGGAACTCCACCTTTATCTAGTGTGAATAACATACTAGTTTTTGGATGGAATATACCATCAACTACATTTTTAGCTATTTCTACACCATTTTCTTTTAAACCATTAAACTCAATTGAATGTCCTGCCCATACCATTATACCTATTATAAATAGTACTGTTAGGGCTTTATTTATCCATAAATTTGGTTCTTGTTTTAATTGTTTATTAACTGTTAACTGCATATTACCCTAACCTTTCTCTTATATATTTACTTACATTTTCTATTATTACTACTGTTATAAATAGCATAACAAGTATCATACCTAACTTGTCATACTCTCTCCAACCTATTTTCTCATTTAATATAAGACCGATACCTCCAGCACCTACGTATCCAAGTATTGCTGCGTATCTTACGTTGATTTCGAATGTATATAAACATATTGAAAGATATGATGGTAATATTTGAGGCATTATAGTTCCTATGAATGCTTTAAGTTTTGTAGAACCTAATGCTTCCATAGCTTCAAATGGTCCCATATCTACAGTTTCTATTTTTTCGTATAACATTTTTACAACTAATCCGAATGAGAATATAGTTATTGCTACTGTACCAGCAAATGTTCCTAATCCAAATATATAAGTTGCAACTAATGCTATTATTAAAGTTGGTAATGTTCTAGTTATACTTAAAAGAAATCTAACTAAATTTAAAACTATTTTTGACTTGTTTATATTAACTGATGATATTATAGCAAATGGTATAGCTATAAAACATCCTATCATAGATCCAAGTACCGACATTTTTATTGTGTCTAATAAAGGAGGTAATACAGATTTTGCATAACTAAAATCTGGTGGTATCATACCTTTTAATATAATAAAGAATTCGCTTCCTCTTTTCATTATTGTTGAAAGACTGAAACCAGTCACATTACTTGCAAGTAATACTGATATAACTAAACCTATTATTACATAAGGAACGATAGATTTAGGTGGTTGAATTTCTTGGCCATCACTTAATACTATTTTTTCCGGTTTAAATATATTTTTTATAGCTTTTAACATCTTAAGCCCCCATCATTTCATCCTGAGCTAATTCACGCCCGTATATTTGAGTTAATACATCATTTGTTACTTCGCTTGATGGTCCGTCATATACTATTTCACCAGCTTTTATTCCTATAACTCTATCAGCGTATTTTAATGCTAAGTCTACGTGATGTATGTTTATAAGAACTGACATGTTTAATTCTTGATTTATTTTTTTGAAGTCATCCATAACTTGTACTGCTGTTATTGGGTCTAATGCTGCAACAGGCTCATCAGCAAGTATTATTTCTGGATTTTGAGCTAATGTTCTAGCTAGAGCAACCCTTTGTTGTTGTCCACCTGAAAGTTGGTCAGCTCTTACATAAGCTTTATCTAATATACCAACTTTGTCTAAAGCTTCTAATGCTACAACTTTATCTTCTTTTGAATATAATCCTATTATAGATTTCCATAATGGCATATCTGGAACTCTTGAAGTTAATACGTTTTTTATAACTGAAGTTCTAGTTACTAAGTTGAAAGATTGGAATACCATACCTATTCCACGTCTGAATTTACGTAACTCTTTTCCTTTTAAGTTGTTAACTTCTTGTCCGTTTACAGTTAACACACCATCAGTTATATCATGCATTCTGTTTACTGTTCTTAGTAAAGTTGATTTACCTGCACCAGATAAACCTATTATCGCAACAAATTCACCTTGTTGTATTTCTAAATTTATATTTTTTAATGCATGTAATCCATTTGGATATACTTTATTTACGTTATCAAATTTTATCAATTGTATCCCTCCACGTTCTATTTATGCTCTGTTTTTCTTGTTTTCAATACATTTAATTGATAGTATCTTTCGTGATATTATTTTTTTAATTCGTATAAAATAAGTCCATGATACTAATCATGAACTTATTTATTTTACTATTGCATAGATTTTATTAGCTCTTGAGCTTTCTTTTCTTCTTCGTAATTTTTGCTATCTCCTATTTCATATCCTTTATGAGTATAGATAGATATTACATCTTGTCCTTCTGGAGTTTCAGCTATATTCATAAATGCATTTTGTAATGCTTTAACTAATTCTGGAGTCATTACAGAAGAGTTTTTAGTTACTGATATAGTATCATTGTATATAGGAGCTGTAACACCTATAACGTTAGTTTCTTCCCAAACAGACTTGCTTCTTCCGAATTCGCTTGTCCATTTATCAGCATAGTCAAGACGTGCATCAGCATAAGTTACCATAACATCTATTTGACCACTTGCTAATTGAGTTAATGCAGTAGCATAGTTATCTAAAGCCACTTTATTTGGTAAATCAGTTAATGATAAACCGAAGTTTTCTTGTAACCATAAACTTGGGTATATATATCCTGCTGGAGAAGTTGTATTACTTGATACACCCCAAGTAACGCCTTTAACATCTTCAGCTGTTAATTTTTTACCGCTATTTATTTTATCTGCAAGAGCTTGACCTTTTTCAGATGGTCCAGCTATTACTAAAGAACGATAATAAGTAACTTTTTTGTCTGTATTTTCTGTTGGAGCTGTATTCCAATCTGCTGGATTATCTGAATCATGGTTTAATCCAAAACGAGTAGCAGTTAAAGCAACATCTGCTCCATTTTCATATAATACATATGTTCCACCTGGTATAAATCCAACGTGTGCAGTACCTGATTCTAAAGCTTCACCAACAGCTTCGAAACTTGTACCTACTTCAATTCTTATATTTTTAAATTCAAATCCTTCTTTAGCTAATTCTTCTTTTAACATATCAGCTAAAGGTTCTGTTGCAGATTGTATTTCTTTAGGGTCTCTTGAAGGAACAAAGTATACTACTAATTCATCATCATCTGATTTATTAGATCCACATCCAACCATAAGAGCCATAGTTAATACAACTACAGAAAGTAATGCGAAAATTTTCTTTTTCATCATTGCGTCTCCTTTATTAATTATTAAGTCTTATTAATTATATCATATTTTTTATATTTTTGTGCAATTTTTTCCTTTTTTCGATTTATTTTTATTATTTTCAACTTATTTCGCATTAAATATGCTACACTATTTAAGTTATTTTTTACTTTTATAATATTTTCAATTATAAAAAACATTTCCCTTTACCATTTTGGTAAATATAGTATGATATATAATTATTAGATTATTAGTTTAAATCCAAAAAATTCACTTCGTTCATGGCGCCAACGACTTTGTTTGTTGCTTATATAAAAAAAAGTAGCTAGATTTAATATTCTAGCTACTTTTTACAACTCTATTTTTTAATTTTATATATTTCAATTCTTCTTCGCTTTAGCTTATTACTTTAATTTATTATATTCTTCATCACTTACTTCTTCGCACCACTCTGTTTTTGTGTCAACTCCTGGTACTTCTATTGCTAAGTGTTGGAACCAGCTATCTTTTGCTGCTCCATGCCAATGTTTTTCTAAAGACGTAAGCATATGACAAAATATATACGATCTATTCATTTGAAAATCCTCTTGTAAATTCTTTCTCTCAACTTAATTATAATTGTAGTACTTAAAGTTAACTCTAAGTCAAGGCATTTTTTAATCATTTAAAACATTCTTATATGTTTTTAAAATACTATTTCATAATTTAATCTTAAAATATTATTTCATGATTTAAATCATTTTAAATTATTATTCATTTTTATAAGATAATACGGAAGATATAAAAACTGTAAGACATAGTATACTCGTCATAGAAATTATGATACTCATAAATTTTGCGACAGGCGAAACAGGACTTATATCTCCATATCCAACTGTGGCAAAGGTGATAATCGTATAGTAAAACAAATCAAAAAATGTAGGATTATTAGTATACACCCCTTCATTGCTACAGCTAATAAAACATACTGCTAGTGCCAAACTTATTACTACCATGCACAAAACTATTACAGCCATAACGCCTATACTGTCTATTTCAAATGCTTTTTTAGTTTGCGCCTTAAAATCAGCAATTTCGGGACTTCTTATAAGTCTCAAAAGTACTTTTAAATTTAGATAATAGCTGAGCGTCACTCCAACAAGTCCGATTTTGTAATTTTTCGCAAATTCCCCGGGAAATATTATTAAAATCGTCATATACATGCTTATTATGAAATAACTTATCAATAAATCAGCTTTTGTGATTTTATCTTCAATTTTATATAAGAATTTGTATATTCTTGAAACACATAATAATACGCATCCTATTGCAAAATACAAAAATATAATTAAAAATATTGTCGTCAATGTCTTTCCAAACAAAATATAATTTTCTTCTACATATTTAAAAATCTTCTTAACTATATATCTCATAAGAGCATAAACTACGAATATTTGTGATATAAAAAGTATAAACCATTGATAGAAATTTAAATATCTCGATCTACCTTTAAGCAAATATCTATATTGATTATTTATCTCATAAATTAGTTTCTTGACGTTTTTAAACTTACCCATATTTACTCTTTTATAAGTTACTACTTCAAGTGCAAATAAAGTTATTAATATAAAAAATAATCTAAACATACTTCCTCCAAATCTAGTTTTATGATTTTTCAATATTAGTATGCTCATTATCTTTATAAATAATAAAATCTCACCTTTTTAAAAGGTCACCAAAAATTGCACTTCTCATATATTGTTAATATATAGTTAAACTATGTGAAAATTAATAGGTTTCAATGCTTATTGTAAAAGGGGGTATACAGACGCCATGAATTTTTTATCTTCAGTAAATGCAGTTTTGCTTGTAGGCGCTTTATCAATAGATGCTTTTGTTGCCAGTTTCGCCTATGCCACAAGCAAAATAAAAATACCCTTTAAATCAGCTTTGATTATTAATGTTGTATCTACTACTATTTTGGGGATAGCCTTGTTTTTCGGAAGTATTGTAAGCAGATTCATTCCATCTATTTTTACAACAAGTATTTGCTTTACTATGCTATTAATGTTAGGCTTGGCTAAATTATTTGACAGTACGTTAAAAGCATTGTTGGGTACTCGCGGCTCACTAACTCGCAATTATGAATTTAAGGTTTCCGACTTTAGGTTTTTCTTAAAAGTATATATAGATAATACAGCAGCAGATGTCGACCATTCGCTTATATTATCACCAAAGGAATCATTTTCTCTAGCATTAGCACTATCTTTAGATGGATTGGCGGCTGGTTTTGGAGCAGGTTTAGTTTCGGCTAACTTTTTTCAAATAATTTTATTCTCACTTATTGTAAATATAGTTGCAATCCTCGGTGGTTGCTTTATAGGAAACAAAATAGCAGAAAAAACAGAGCTTAATCTGTCTTGGTTGAGTGGTGTGACATTAATTTTATTAGCTTTTTTAAAATTGAAATAAATATTTGAGATTGATATATAAATTTGTTTTCTCATTAATATAAACGGGAGTTGGTAGAATGTGAATTTCTATCGCTCCCAAAAAAATTCCCTTTTGATTAAAGTTCTATATTTCTTAAAATTCTTATCTGATATTTGTTAAAACTCTACATTACACCTTTATATGTTTACACTTTTATTTGTTAAAACTCTCTATTATACTTTCAAATTTCTCTTTATTGCTTACATCCAAGTAAGTAAATAACTACAAAGTGCGTTATTGCATACCATTATCCTGTTTTATATAATTTTTATATAAATTTTTAAAAGGAGATTGTATTATGAAAAACCTAAATTTACTTTACTTCAGCCCTACTGATGGGACTAAAAAAGTTGTAAAAGAAATCGCAAATGGTATCGGATGTGAGTACAAAGAATTTGATATTACTTTAGCTCAAAATAGGACTCAGAAATTATTTTTTGATGAAAATGATTTAGTTATAATCGGTGTGCCTACTTATGCTGGTAGATTTCCAAAATTACTAAAAAGCTATCTTGATAAAATTTCATGTAACAAGGCTATGGCTGTATTTGCTGTTACATATGGAAACAGAGATTATGAAGATTCACTTTTAGAGACAAAGGATTTATTTGAATCAAAAGGATTTGTTGGACTAGCTGGTGCAGTATTCGTAGCCGAACACTCATCTACATCAAAACTTGCGACTAATAGACCAAATTCAGATGATCTAAAAATAGCTTATGACTTCGGTGTTAAAATAAAAGACAGACTAGAAAATTTAAATGACGTAAGCGAATTAAAACTAGAAGTTCCGGGCAACTTCCCTTATGTCGAAAAAATCTCCCACAAGTTCCAATGGCTCCAGAAACAGACGACACTTGTGTAAACTGCAAAATATGTGCAAAACACTGCCCTACATCTGCTCTAGATCTTGAAGATTGTAAAAAAATAGATCCAACTAAATGTATAAGATGTTGTAGTTGTGTAAAAAGATGTCCGTTTAATTCTAAAAAATTCACTCACCCTGGATTTAATAATATGAAAAACATGCTTGAAACTAATTTTGCTGATGTTGTTCGTATGCCGGAGATATTTGTTGGATAAGATTTATTTAACTAAAACTATATAAACTTTATTTGTGTAAATAAGCATAAAAATAGGCATACATCAGTATTTTAAATATATTAATACTAGAGTATGCCCTTTTTAGGTTGATATCATTTATGTTTTTTAATACTGTATAAAACTTTAATCTCCATATGGAAATTCTAAATCTTTATCAATTTCCAAGTTTTCTATCCAGTCGAATTTGTCGCTATGCTCCATCCCCCAATCAAACATAGCGCTCATAATCGGAACTAGAGTTTTCCCAAACTCAGTCACAGAATACTCAACTCTTGGCGGAATTTAATCATATGTTTTTCTAGAAATAAATCCAAATGCCTCCAAATCCTTTAGCTGTTGTGTCAAAACTTTTGGGCTTATATTTCCAATTGATTTCTCAATTTCACCAAACCTCTTCGTACCTTTTAACAATTTGCAAAGAATTATAAATTTCCACTTGTCTCCAAGCAAAAACACCACTAATTCTATTGGATATTTGATTTTTTTATTTTTATATTGTTTTAATAAAGTTGCTTTTCTGCTTTCGTCCATGTGTATATCCTTATCACAATGCCTACATTCTTGTTACTCTTGCAGGTTTTCTTGGAACTGTTCTTTTATATTCTACTCTTGGATAGCCAACTACCATACAAGATATGATTTTTTCGCCTTCTTTTAATCCAATCATTTCTCCTATTTTAGGATTCATCGATGCCGCTCTTTCAAAGAAACCGCTGAAATAAGTTCCTAGCCCTAGCGCATCTATCATAAGCTCCATTTTTGCTGATGCTAAACCACCATCTATTTCATTTTGCGCTTTTACAATTATTAATAATGGTGCTTTGAAGAATAATTGATCATGTCCATCTGGATTTTCTACAAAACTCTCATACATACGCTTCCACATATGGGCGTATTTTAGAAGGTGTTTTGGAGTTTCTTCACTTCCCAACATCTTGTCGGCCATTGCATTTAATGTTCCTAAAGTCATTCTTCTTAACTCTGGTATGCTGTCTTTTACAATAGTATAAGAAACATCTTGTATATTAGTTGATGTTTGTGTAAATCTTCCTGCATCTATTATTTTTTCTATTTTCTCTTCTTCTATTTCATCTTTTTTAAATAATCTAACACTTCTTCTAAATTTCATAAAATTCATTAGTTTATCTGCATCTATTGTGAAGTCTTCTTTTTCATATGGGATGACTTCTTCCATCGAGTATTCTTCTTCATCATCACAAGATACTGCTTTTACTGGACAGATTGCTATACAGTGACCACATTTTATGCATGTTAAGTTTCTTATGTGCGCTTTTTTATCGATCATTTCTATGTCGCTTACGATACAGTCTTGCTTACATAAAGTACATCCTATACACTTATCTCTATCTACTATCATTTTGTTCTCCTTTATATGATTATACGATTCTTCTTTTGTTTAATTTTAATTGCTGTTTTAAAGTTTTATCTATCTACAAAACGCATTATTTCGTCTACGTCTTTTCTTTTATTTGGTGCTGCATGTTCTCCATCTTCATACCCGTAAACTATAAGTGCTGCAACAGTTTCGTCTTCCGGTAAGTTTACTATTTTTGCTATAGATTTATCGTCTATAACTCCCATTATACAAGTTCCGACACCTTTTGCATGTGCTGCTAAACAGAATGTTTGGCATGCTATACCAGCATCAAAAACTTCCCATGAGTTACCTTTTGAAGTTATGTATTCTTTGTCATATGTTCCACTTTTTCCTTTTACAAAGCTAAGTACAGCTACTCCTTTTGCAGTTCTTAAAGTGTCTATATTGTATACGAATCCATTAACTCCATGCTCTGCTATTTCTTTTATTATTTCTTCGTCGTCTACTAATGTGTATCTAGCTATTTGGTAGTTTACCCAAGAAGGAGCCCATCTCGCTATATCGACAATTTCTCTCATAGTCTCTCTGTCTACTTTTTCGTCTTTATATTTTCTTACGCTACGTCTTTCTTTTATCATAGTTATTGCATCCATATTTTCACCTCTAATTGACCATTTATAATTTTATAATTTGCATATTTTTAACTTTTATACCTTTCGCATTAATTCAATAAATCTTACGAAATTTTTACGAAAGTTTTACAAATTTGCGTTTTTGTTTTAATCCACCTATTAACGTGGTATATTAAACACTACCGGTAATTTGTAGAAATTAAGTTATTTATATGGCAATTTTCTTCCTTTAAAAGTCAGTTGCCAACTCTAATCTCTACATATTATACTATATAAAATGCGATAATCATACCAATTTATCGTATTTATTAATTAAAAATCTAAACGAACTTATAGAAAGGATAATATTTATGACACAGACAGTTGAACTTCAAAAGAAGGAATTAGACAGAATAAGAGTATTTTCTGGTGCACAATTAAAATATATAGCATTTCTATCTATGTTAATCGACCACGTGAATAAAGCCTTAATATATCCAAATTTAAATGGGGGATTACTTTTAAAAATAAGTGATTTATTTGATGTACTTGGAAGGATAGCATTCCCATTATTTGCATTTTTTATAGTAGAGGGTTTTTTCAAAACGAGAAGTCGTAAAAAATATCTTCTAAACTTATTGATATTTGGCGTAATATCAGAAGTACCATTTGATATGTTTACAACACGTACATTCTTCAATCCTAGATATAACAATGTACTATTTGCACTAGCATTATCACTTGTAACAATTTGGATTATAGATACATTAAAAATAAAATTAGAAAAAATACCTCGTTTCCTATGGTATTTGACTACAGTATTAATTTTAGCTATTATGTGTATTATATCTCTATTCCTTTCAGTAGATTATGATTACCATGCTATATTAATAGTATATTTCCTTTATGTATTTTATAATAAACCTATATTATCATGTGTATTTGGTTATTTATCAATTTTCAAGGAGGTTTGGGCACTTCTTGGTTTTGGATTTATACTTATGTACAATGGAAAACGTGGCAGACAAAATAAAATGATAAATTACTGGTTCTATCCTGTTCATATATTAATATTAGGTATATTAAGGATGGTATTCAATATATAATTTAATATTTTTCAAATAAAAAATGGGCAACGTATAAATTTACGTTTGCCCATTTTTCTATTTAAAATATCATGAGGGAATATTTATATATCTATATTACTTGCTAGAGAACTAACTTTTTATCTTTTAACTCAAGTATAACATCTGACTTGCTCGCAAGATCCTTACTATGAGTAACAACAATCACACATTTTCCATGTTTATGTGCACTTGTTTTTAATATTTCTATAATTTCTTCTTCTGTATCACTGTCTAAATTTCCAGTCGGTTCATCTGCCAAAATTACTGGTGAATTTGCAACAAGTGTTCTTGCTATGGCAACACGTTGTTGCTGACCTCCGGACAATTTCAATACATTTCTTTTTATTTCATCATCTTTTAATCCAAGCTCATTTAAAATAGTTTTATCTGCTTTTGGGTTTACTATTTTTAAATTTTCTAATGGAGTCATATAATCAATCAAATTATAATTTTGGAAAATTAGTGAAACATTATTTTTTCTATGATTCTCATATCCTTTTTCCCTAATATCCTGATTGTTATATAGTATTTTACCACTTTGTGGTTCATCAAGACCTGCCAACAATGATAGCAAAGTTGTTTTTCCAGAACCAGATACACCTAAAATCGTGTAAAACTTGCCTTTTTCAAACTCCATACTTATATTATTTAATATTTTTTTACCATTTGTATATGAATAATTAACTTTATTTAATGCTAAAATTGACATTTGTCTTCCTCCTAGCTCATTTTCGATAGTATTTCTTTTGGTTTTAATCTTATTATTGATGATGAAGATATCATTACAGAACTTATGATAATAGTTGCCCCTATTGCATAAACATAAAGAACTTCTTTTAAACTAACATCAACATCAATCCCATCTACTGTTTGAGTTGCTAAAGAACTGTTTGCATCATATCCTAATGACATTCCTCCAAACCCTTGTTGCACCTCCTGAACAGCTTGTTTGCTTGCCTGGCTAACCATTGCATCTCCTATATTTTGTGATATCATCTTACTTGAAAAATATGATGTTCCAAAAGCTAGCACACTTATAAGTAACAATTCAATTATATATTGTGAAATTATTTTAAACTTTCCAACTCCGATAGAAAGTAAGATACCTGTTTCATGAATTCTTCCTTGAATCCAAAATGCTAAAACTAATGAAAGCACTATTATTCCAACTATAATTGAACCGATTAAAAGCATATTTACGATTTTTTCTAAGCTATCAAATGACTTAGATAATGCTAAAAACGTATCATCACTTTTTGATATATTATAAAGACTCCAATTTTCTTGTATTTTATTGACATCTGATATTACATCATCTACATTTTTATTAGTATTAAACACAGCACTTGTATATTGGCTGTTTCCTTTTGAATAACCATATAAAGCATTTAATGTGTTCATATCTGATAATATAAGGTTTTCTGGTATTTCTAACTTACTTCCCATTCTGTCTGTATTTTGGCTTTCAAAAATACCTACAATTTCAAGATCATATTCAGACGGTGCATCTTTAGATGCATTATAATCTAAGCTGTCTTTAGTTCCTATTATCCTATCTCCTACTTTTAAATTATTTTTTTCGGCTAACGCTTTGTGAACTAATACTTTATTTTTATCACCTTCTACAAGGTGTCTACCTTCAACTAATCTAAATGATTTACTCATAAATTTTGTGTCGTATTCTGTAAACTTATGAGCTTCTACAGGGAAAAGATTTTTATACTTTTTATCAGTGTATTGAACTGTGTTGTTTTTTGGCTCCACATTTTGAAGTTGCTTAAAAACTAGCCCAATCCCCTGAACTGATGCATCATAATTTTTTATGCCATTTACTTTTGATACTTTATTTACCAAACTCTCTGGCATTGTTCCTGTGAAATTTGTTGCCAAATTGTTTTGTATCTCAAATGTATTTGCTGTCTCCTTACTTGAATTTTGTCTTGCAATTGATGTAGCTTTTTTAATTGAAATTCCACTCAGTACAGCTGTAGCTATACAAAATAGAATAAAGAACATAAGAATACTTTTCTTTTTCTTTCGGGTTATATATAATACCGCTCTTTTAAAAGAACCCATTTTTTTACCTCCTTGTTTTATAATTTTTAGAAATTTTCATAATAAATATTTTAGACTTTGTGTCAGTCACTTCATTTATCTAAGATAGATTTTAAGTTTCCAATATGAAATATTTATGAAATGAATATAAAATTTTAATATTTTTTGTATAAAAAAACTACTAAGCCCTAAAACTTAGTAGTCACTTATCTTTATCTTAAATTTTAAAAGTACTTTTAATAAAAATTATATCTCAACTTCCATCTCTGCATATTGTTCTAATCCTAATTTGTTTAATTGTTCATCTACTGCTTCACCCTTTTCTACCACTCCTTGATTTACTAAATAAAGTAATCTTGAGCCAAGAGATTTAATTTGGGCAGCTTTATCAAATTACTGTTTTCTCCTCCAAATGGTAAATCTGGTGATATACAGACTTTCCCTGTGTGTAAAACGTGAATTTTTATCTCGTCCATATTCTTATCCTCCTGAAATTAGCTTCTATAAATTATTCTTTATCACATATTTTTTTATATCCATAGTTCACTTTTATTGTTTTTTTACTCTTTTATTATTTTTACTTCATTCTGATATTATTTTATACTATATGATTTTTATTTTCTGCTACAAAAAAGAGCAAAGTGTTTAAACTTTGCTCTTTTTTAAATTTCTATTAATCTTAGTGTTTGTGATACTATCTTAGCCAGACCGTTAATATTAACGTCATTAGGATTAGTTAGCCAAAAAGTATATCCAGCAATTACTTGAGATGCCACCATCTCCAAAATCAAATTGCAATTATCAGCATTATACAGACGATATTCACTCTCTAATAAATGATACTTCATTCCATCTTTCCATTTTTGAATAAATCTATTATTTATGTTGGCGATTAAAAATGCATAAAACACATCTTTATTTTTCTTTACATAATTAATTGTCTCTTGATAATATGATAAATAAACGTCCGACTTTATATCCGTATTCATTAACTCCTCATTTAAATGCATCATCTGAGAAATATGATAATTTTCTATATCTTCTATAAGTTCATCTATATTTTTATAATATACATAAAACGTACTCCTAGCCACATTAGATATTTCAGTCAATTCCTTAACGCTGATTTTGTAAATGGGTTTTGTTTTCCACAACTTTATCAACCCATCAAACAATACCTTCTGTGCAGTAGTAATTTTTCCTGTTTTTAATTCATTAATTGATTTATAAGGATTTTCCATTGTAATACCTCTTTTACACATTTTTTGATATTCTATTATTTTGTGCTTACATAGAAATTTTATCAAAATTAAGAGGTATTTAAAATATTATATTTTTGTTATTATCTATAAACTTACTCATTATACCAAACGATATAATATATAATTTTCTTATAATTAAAAGAACTACTAAGAATAAACTCAGTAGTTCTTTGCTTTTTTATTTTCTAAATTCTTTATACATTTGTATCATTTCTTCGGCTAAAACTTTAATAGTTTCAGCTGACATCATCTGGTCTTCTGCATGCATTATTATCAACGAAAATTCGACTTTATCTCCAGATGCTTCTTGTTGTATTAATGATGAATGTGCATGATGTCCTTTTAGCATATATTCTGCTGATTCATTTAATTTAGCTTCGGCCTCTTCATAATTACCTTCTCTAGCAACTCTTAGTGCTTCTACTACTAATGATTTTGCCATCCCCACATTACTAATAATTTCAAATGCTATTAATTCCATACCTTCCATTTATGTCACCTCTAATTGTTAAATATTATGCTAATCCCTCAGTTGTATCTTTTTCTGAATTATCATCATCTACTTGTGATGCTTTGCCTGCTGCTATTACGAATGGTGCATAAATTAATACACTCACTGCTAAACATAGTACACCTATTAATAGTGCTAATACATTTCCTCCTGTTCCAAGGAATGGTATTAATGGACCTGGTGTTGTCCATGGAACACCATATGCTACTGGAGGAATTATTTTAAATATGCAAGTTGCTGAATATCCTATTATTATGTTTACTATTGGTGCTAAAACAAATGGAATTATATATATTGGATTTAGTATTATTGGTAATCCGAATATAACCATTTCATTTATATTGAATATCCCTGGTGCTAAAGAAAGTTTTGCAATACTTTTTTGATCTTTAGCTTTACTGAATAATATTAGTGCTATTACTAACCCTAGTGTAGCCCCTGAACCACCATAAGCTCCAAATGCATCAAATAATCCATTGAAAGTTACTGGGAAAGGTGCTCCCCAAGCAGTACCATGTTGAGCTGCATATAATACATTACTATTTACAGCTTCTGCAAACATTGTGTCACGAACTGCTGCTATTGTATTAGGACCATGTATACCCATTGCCCAAAGTATTTGGCATATAAATGCTAATACTATTACAGAACCTACATTTTGTCCTAATTTTGTTAGTGGTGATTGGATTACTGCATAAACCCATTCATGTAATCCGCCAGGTGCAACTTTTTTAATTAAGAAGTTTATTATTGAGAATGATAAAGTTATTAAAATTATAGGTATTAATACCTTAAATGATCTAGCTACTGCTGGAGGTACTTGTTCTGGCATTTTTATTTCTAGCTTTTCAGATTTTGATAAAATTGCCATAAGTTCCCCAACTACTAAACCAACTATTATCGCTACGAATAGACCTTGTGAGCCTAAAAATTTAGTTGTTAAATGATTTACATTATCTACCCCTACATAATCTGGATATATTATAAAGTAAACTGAAACTGCTGTTAAACCTGTTAACAAATCATCAGCTTTGAGTGTTTTGGCGAGATTTCTAGCAACTAAAAATACTATGAATATTGCTAATATATCTGCAGACCCTCTTAAAACAGGTGAGAATATATTTTGATACTCTGCAAAATTAGGAATTATTGACTCTAATTTAAGTAATTTTGCAACAAAACCATCTGGTGATAAGAAAACAAAGTTTAATAATACCATTAACGAACCTGCCATTGTTAATGGAAATGAAAGTATAAATGAATCTCTTACTGCACATATGTGCCTTTGTGAATTTAATTTAGCGGCAATTGGAACTAAGAATCTTTCTATGCCCGCTTGGAATTTTTCCATAGTAGTCATATGTATACCCCCTAGATTTTTTATATTATTTTATTTTAGCTAATGTACTTTCAAGTATTCCTTTACCATCCATAATTCCATATTGTCTCATATCGATTACTTCTACTGGTATGCTTCCATTTGTAAGTTTTTCTACTTGTGGTTTTTGAAAACGTACTTGAGGCCCTAAAAGTACTATATCTACATCATTTATTACACTTGAGCATTCTGCTATTGCTAATGCATTTATTTCTACTTCTTCCCCGCATTCTTTAGCTGCATCTCTCATTTTATTAACTAGTAAACTAGTTGACATTCCTGCTGAACAAACTAATAATATTTTTTTCATAATAACCCTCCTGATTTTTAAACCTTTTATTTTAATTTTTATTTTGTATGTTGAATATTATATTTTGTATTCTTATAAATTTTCTCCATTGCTGCTTATAACATCTTTGTACCAATAGAAACTTTTTTTCTTAATTCTTCTTAAATCTTTTTCATCATTTTCATCTCTATCTACATATACAAATCCGTAACGTTTTTGGTATCCATTTAACCAACTTAGTAAATCAGTAAATGACCATGTGCAGTAGCCTAGAAGTTCTATCCCATCTGTTATTGCTTCTTTACATGCATTAACATGGTCGCTTAAGTATTTTATTCTATAATCATCATTAACGATATCGTTTTCCTCAAGCTTATCAAATTCTCCAAGACCATTTTCTGTGATTAATATTGGTAACCCATATCTGCTTGTTAATCTTCTTAGGCCTATTCTTAATCCAGTAGGGTCTATCGCCCAGTCCCAGTTAGTAGTCTCTACATATGGATTTTTTGTATTTTTATAAACACCAGGTATACCATTTTCCTTAGTTGTACCTTTTTTACCTGTGTTATTCATTCCTTCTGATAAACCTACACCATCTAATGGGTTAGCTTTAACAGTTGCTGTTTGATAATAGTTTATACCTATAAAATCAGGTTTTCCTCTTCCTAATAGTTCAAGATCACCATCTTCTATTATTGGAGCTATTCCTAATCTTTCATAATATTTTAGTGCAAATGATGGATATGTTCCTTTACAATAAACATCTAACCACCAACTACAGTTTAACTCTTCTGCATTTTCCATTGCTAATACATCTTCTGGATTACAGCTATATGAATAATTAGGTCCAAATGCAAAGCTTGGTCCAATCATTCCGTTTGGTACATATGATCTAAAAGATTCAATAACTTTTGCATTAGCTAAGTTTGCAATGTGATTTGCTTGTAACATTCTTTTTTGATCTTTAACACCTGGTGGATGTAGGGCTGTTAAATAACCTAATGTTAAAAATACATTTTGTTCATTTAGTGAAACCCAATATTTTACCTTGTCACCAAATCTTTTGAAAAGTGTTATACAGTACTCGTTAAAATCATCTATTATTTCTCTTGATTCCCAACCGCCATATAAATCTTGAAGATGTTGTGGTAAATCCCAGTGGTATAAAGTGATTATTGGTTTTATATTATTTTTTATAAGTTCATCTATTAAGTCCTCATAGAATTTTAAACCTGCTTCATTTACTTGACCTCTACCTTTTGGATATATACGACTCCAAGCTATTGAAAATCTATAAGCTTTAAGTCCCATCTCTGCCATTAAAGCTACATCTTCTTTATATCTATTGTAATGGTCTACTGCTATATCTCCATTCGTATTTTTATAAGTTGTTCCAGGTTGTTTAGTATATATATCCCATATACTTTTTCCCTTTCCATCTTGGTCCCAAGCTCCCTCTACTTGGTAAGCTGCAGATGCCGAACCCCATAAGAAATCATCTTTAAATTTGTCTAATTCTTTATATATCATCTAATGTCCCCCTTTGTATCTTATAGTCTAAGTATAACTTATAATTTGTTGTAAGTAATAGTTTTTACTTCTAAAAAAACATGTCACAACTTTAATAATTTAATCCAAAAATAAAACAACTTGTTTTTTATTTAAATAGAATAATCTTATGTAGTTATTCGACTATATATTGGTTGTATAGCTTCTTTCCTATCCTTTCAATCATATATAAAACTGGTAATTGAGTAGTTATATCACTATAATTAACCTTTACCTGCTGAACATAATAAGGTATATTTAAATTTGACATTTTAGCAATTGTGCAATTTTCACTATTTGTTATGCTAGCGACAGAACAGCCTTCTTGTTTAAATCTATCTATATTTTCTATTGTAGATTCTGTTTCTCCAGATACTGACAAAGCTATTACCAAGCATGGCCCATGACATCTAAAGTTCTTTGGGAAAAACGGATCATCTATGTGGAATGTGAACTTTCCAATTGCAGAAAAATATCTAGCCGCATATTTGCATAATATTCCCGATGAACCTATTCCTAAAAATATAATTGTATTCGCCATTTTTACCATGTCGCATAAATTATCCAGACGTTTATCCAAATCACTTTTTTCTATATTTTTTAAAAAATTTATTATTTCAGAAGTATCATCACTGACCTTCTTCATATTATTTTCTTCTATATACATTTTGAATTTAACTTTAAATTCAGAAAACCCCTCACAATTTAACTTCTTGCAAAATCTCAATATAGTTGTTGTCGATACATGAGCTTCATCAGCTAATTCCCTTATCCTCATATATATTACCTTTTTTTTATTTTTCATTATATATTCGTATAAAGATAGCTCTAAATTGTTTAAACTTTGTATAACCTCGTAACTAAACATATTTTATCCTCTCCACTATAACTATCCATTACTAACTACATATTTTTTTGATTGTTTTAGATTTGCATTTATTATAGCTCCTAAAATATTCGCATCATTATTATATTTACATCTTTTAATTTCTGTCGTTATAAAATCTGCTTCTAAATATTCAATACAAACTTCTTTGTAGTGTTTTTTTAACTTATCAATAAACCAATCTTCTTCCGATATTCCCCCACCAATACATATAATCTCTGGATTATATGTAACTGTTATAGCTATTAATTCAACTGCTATATTGTTTATCCATTCATCTATTACTTCTTTAGCTAATTCATCCCCAGCTAAAAATTTATTACAAACTTCATGACCATATTCAACCTTTTCTTCTTCATCAACTTTACTGTTATATATCTCTATTAAACCAGTCATTGATGCGTAGTCACCCATTTTGTCTATTTTTTTAGTTTGGAAATTCATAAAAGGAATGTTGTGAAACTCTGCTGCAAATGAGTCTTTTCCATATATAACTCCATTTTCATCACATAAACATCCACCAGTACCTGTTCCCAAAATTAAAAATGCTGAAGATTTGCTTCCTTTTGCATTTCCTATTTCAAACTCACATAATCCTGCTGACTTCGCATCATTTATAGATGCCACTTCTTTATTTACTCTTTTTTCTATTTCAGAATTTATATTTGTTCCATACATATTTGCTACATTTGGAGCTGCATATGATTTAACATTAGACTCTTCATCAATAAGCCCTGGCGCACTTATTCCAACAACATCAATCAATCCATCATGCTTTATATTTGAACAAATATAATCATATAACTCATCTTTCGTATCGAATTTAGTTGTTTTTACTTTCCATCTTTCTTTTATATTATAGTCTTCATCTACCAAAGCATATTTAATAAACGTACCACCTATATCTATTCCCAAACTATATTTTGACATAATACATCCCCCTTTAATTTCTATACTAATATTTTTTAGGTTTTACTTTAACTTCATACAACTTTTTCTTTTTATAAGCTCAACATCTACTGTGTATTCATTGAATTTGTTTTCCCCTTTTTCAATAAAATAAATTATTGAATCAGTAGTTATATCTGCCATCTTTACTAAGTCCATCTTTATCGTCGTAAGTTGTGGATTTATATATTTACATTCCTCTATATCATCAAAACCTATTATGCTGATATCTTGCGGAACTTTTAAGTTCATTTCTTTCATAGCCCTCATTACCCCTATGGCTATCTTATCATTAGATGCAAATATCGCTGTCGGTTTATCACTTTGTGATAACAATTTTTTCGCAGACTCATATCCACTTTCTTCACGAAATTTCGATTCAATAATAAAATCATTATTTATTGAAATATTTGAATCCTGTAATGCCTTTTTATATCCTTTAATTCTATCTATTGATGACAACTTTCCAATATCTCCTGTAATATGAGCAATCTTTCTGTGATTATTATCAATCAAATACTTAGTAGCATCATACGCACCCTTAAAGTTGTCCGAATTAACTACTATGCATTTACTATATGCATTATTTTTTGTTATCTCTTGATCTATTAAAGCAACCTTATATCCATCATTTATTATTTTTTTAATTGTTTCATCGTTGTTGTTTTCTCCTATGAATATACCACCTGAAATCATCTTATTATAAAAACATTCTTTGATTTGTGTGTACCCCTCAATATTATGTATTATCTGCACCAATACCTTATATCCATTTTCACTTGCACGCTCGATTACCGAACTTGTAAACTCTAAAAAATAAGGACTCCTTGTAATTCTATTTTTCATACCATCTTGTCTTTCATTAATATCAATTATAAAAAGACCTATTACCTTGTTTTTTGCCCCTGCTAACATTCTTGCAGACGCATGTGGTACATAATCATATTCTTCAATTACTTTTAATACCTTTTGCCTAGTCTCCTCAGGTACATTCGGGTAATTATTGATTACTCTAGATACAGTACTCCTAGATACACCAGCAATTTTTGCAATATCATTACTCTTCATAAAACCTCCAATCAACTTTGTGAACGCGCGTTTATTTTCATAATCATATAGTAGTTGATATGTTTATAACTTTCAATAGTTTTTTTACATTTTTTTACAATAAAAGAAACTACTAAGCCATAAACTTAGTAGTTTTTTAAATTTATTGTTCTAAATATTTATCAAATATTATAGTTGCTAGCTCTTCCTTTGTTAAAGTTTCAATACTAGGTATATCACATAAGTCCATTTCTAATAAAAATTCTCCTAATTTTACTTCAAGATATGAGCCATTATCATCTGATTTAATTTCCCATCCTTCTAAGTCAGCTACTATATTTGCAATTCTTTGTTCTTTAGTCATTTTTACACCTCTTTTTTATTTTTATGTAATTATACTTTAGTTTAACTTTTATTTTGAATTTTATCAATCTAGTTATTAAATATAATATATACTTGTATTTTATTTATAGGCTAAAATACAAGAATCAATAAAGGCCCCTTTTAGCAATGATAAAATTATCAAAGCCTTAAGGAGCCTTTTTATAAATTACATTCTTTGATGTATTTGGTTATCTCTACAAATTTGATCTATGTACATATCTTTTTCTACATCTATAAATACTTTAGCTATAACTTCATAAGCTTCTGCCCATGCATTTAATACTTCTTCTGTTGCTGCATCTCCTAAAACTTCTTTTATAGCTAATAATAAATTTTTACCTACTATTGGATAATGTTCTGGTTTTACATATGAGTTAACGTGAACACTTCCTATTTTCTTTACTGCTGGTAATATTGCTTCTAAATTATCTATATTTTGAGCTGCTGCTAATACTGTCATTGCTAATGCTTTTGGTTGCTCACCAGATTCTTGTTTATCCATATTAAACATTTCTTTTACCTCTGGATTATTTGCAAACATTGTTTTATAGAAAGTTTTTGTTATTTCTAATCCATGTTCTTTTAATACTGGTACTGTACTTTTTATTATATCTATTGTTTTTTGATTTAACATAATTGCTATCTCCTTAATGTGTATTTTGTGTACACTTTGTTTATATTAGAAATATACCCCAGTATTTTTTGTGTAAACATTTTTTGAGAAATATATTTATATTTTACTTTTCCCACCTAAAAAAAGCTCATAGAAATCTACAAGCTTTTTATCAGTAATCCCCTATTTTTTTCTCTTTACAAAATATCTAGTATGAAGCAATTCATGTGCCTTATGACTTAGCGGATGATCCAGATATTTATCATAAATTGCCTGAACCTCTGGATTTTCTTTTGAAACTCTCATATTTTTTTCCCTATCTATATTATTTAAACCTTCTCCACGTTTTTGTAAAATTGCATCTTTATTTTTTCTGACTTTAGGTTGGCCACCACCGCCGACACAGCCACCAGGGCAAGCCATAATTTCTATTGCATGGAAAAATTCTTCTCCATCTCTTATTTTGTCAAGCATCTTGCCAGCTTCTTCTAGACCATGAGCTACCCCTATTCTAAGTTTTATATCTCCAACTTCTACATCACAAGCTCTAAATCCCTCAAAACCTCTAAGACTGTGGAATTCTACATTTTCAATTTTTTCGCCTGTCATATTTTCTAGGGCAGTTCTAAGTGCAGCTTCTATAACTCCACCAGTTCTACCAAATATAATTCCTCCACCTGTATATTCTCCCATGACTTGGTCTATTTCTTCCCCTTCTATTGTTTTTAAATCAATACCTGAGTCTTGGAATATTTTAATTAATTCTCTAGTCGTTATAACATAATCCACATCATAATTAAGGCCACGAGAAAATTCCGGTCTAGATGCTTCGTATTTCTTGGCAATACAAGGCATTATGGCAACCGAAGTCACTTCATCTCTTTTTAGTCCTTTTTCCTTAGCCCAAATATCTTTAGCCACAGTCGCAAACATCTGCATAGGTGATTTAGCACTAGATGGCACATCTAACATATCACCATAATTTTGTTCTATAAATTTAACCCATGATGGGCAACATGATGTCAGCATTGGAAGTTTTACACTTTTATCTCCTGAAAAATATCTTTCCAGTCTATTTTGCAATTCCGCAGCTTCCTCCATTATAGTTAAATCTGCTGCCCAAGATGTATCAAACACATAATCCACGCCCAGTTTTCTAAGTCCTGCTGCCAATTTATGCTCCACATTATCCCCAGCTTCAAAACCAAAAGCCTCCCCTATAGCAACTCTAACTGCCGGTGCCATTTGAGTGATGACTAATTTGTTAGGAGTCGATAAATCTCTGATAAATTTCAAAGTATTGTCTCCTGCTGTTATTGCATCTACTGGACAAGCAGATAAACATCTACCACAGTGAGTACATCTGTTGTAATCTATGCGTCGTTGTTCCTTTTTCTCCCCTGCTATACAATCAACAGGGCAAACCCTTTGACAAATTCCACATCCTATACATTTTTCTGTTATAGTAAGTTTAATCAGATTGTTGCATTGCATAGTGTAGCATCTGTCATCTTCAATATGTTCTTTGATTTCGTCATAATAATTTTCAATGATTTCTTCCATTATATTATGCTTTTGATTTAATTCTTCTTTCACTTCTTCTGCTAAAGATCTAAGTATATAAAGGTCCCTCATATTTGATCTGCCTTTACTTATTCTATCAAGTATTTGCCAAACTTTTTCTAAAGGCTCTTGCACTTTAGCATAATCTTTCAAACTTCCTTCATTTTGCATTAAACCAATTACTGAATCTGTATAAAACTTGGCATACTGAACTATACAATCCTCTTCTGATAAAACATTAATTGCCCTAATATAATTATCAAACAAATCAAAATCTAGCTCTTTGTCCAAATCTTCTTTAGATAAAAATCTACCATAAGGCGGAACTCCCACATGTGCCCCTTTAAAATCTCTTTTATCTAAAATTCCTCCTGCCAATTCTATAATTTCCGCAAGAGTAGCACCCTCTGGCACCTCAACTATTCCACTATTATTTATCCTTCCACAAATAGCAACTTTTCTCTTAGAATTATTAGTCATATTTTTTAGCTCTTCTTCACTGAAAACAGAAAAAACAGAGCCTCTATCACTATGTATCATAGTCGGCTTCATATTTGTCATATTTTTCGCTCCTTTATGTCTAACTTATAACTTTTTATTCTGTTTATTTTTTGCTTAATTGTTGGTTTTTATTATTGATTTTTAAAAAATCTTATGTGATATATTTGAAGTTGATTTTTATTAATAGCTTTGGAGATGATGTAATTAATTTGCATGAAGATATGGTAAATGGAAAAGATAAAAAAGCACTTCATTACTGAAGTGCGATAGTATAAATTATATTCTAAATATGTTTGTATGTATTTATCACAATTCCATCGTATTGTTCAATCTTTATTTTGATTAAAAACGCTTAATAACTAATTTTTTCATAAAACATACTTTGTTTTCTCAATATCTTAAATTTTATAATTTTATTTATTTTATAAGTATTAATAATATAATTTTTCTATTTTATTGTGAGAACATTTTCTAAAATACAAGTACCATCTCTAAATATTACATTCCTATATATATCAATATCTCCATCTTCTGATATTTTTATTGAAGTTCCCAATTTTGTTGCATTAATTGCTGCATTAGTCCTAGCACCATATACATTTGCACAATTACTTCTATCTATATCTTGTGTTTTTATCATACTACCATATGATATTATATTTAATGAATTATCTAAAATAACAGCTCCATCTATTGAAGATAATAATATAAACAATTCGTCATCAATTTCAGATATATTAATACCTTCAGATATTTCTAGTAATTTCATATAATTCTTTTCCGTATCATGCATCTCTATATATTCTTGTTTATTATCTTCAAATTCTTTTATATTCTCATCATTAATAATTACAAATAACGCACCTATTTTTCTATTAGAAATATTTAAAATATTATTTGTAAACTTAAATGTTAACTTAGTTAAGTTATCTAATTTACCCATTAAATTTGTTTTAAAAGTCAAAAGTCTATCATTTTGATATTTACCTAATATAATAATATCATCAATTATTGTAAAAATTCTTTCTAATACCAATTTTTGTGGATATTTATGTATAGCTAAAAATATTTCATGGTACAATGATATATAATTTCGCAAATTCCATCTTCCATTTTTATAACAGATTACTCCTTCATTACTAGAATAGAACACACTTTCCTTATTATTTAATGTTATATACATAATATCATTAAATAAAGTGCTATTCTCATCTGTAAATAATTGATTCTTTTCATGATATAATAGTTTTATCAATTTCTTACTTAACTTTTCCATATTTTTATCTATATTTATTTTTTTACTTTCTATTTTATCCAAAAGCTCATAACTAACATTTTTTGCCTCTTTATTGCTATCTATATACATCTCTAAAAAATCATCTGAAAAAAATTCTTTAATCACATCCATTAACTCATCAAGAATGCTGCATTTAAACAAAATTTCTTGATAATTCATTATTTTCTCTTTAAATAGCTTATCTATTAATTTACAATCATTATTCCTTCTCAATATACCAATAACATAAAATTCATCATCTAATAGTAAAACATAATTTTTATTATCTATTAATTTTAACAATGGCTTTTCTTCTAAAAAAAGTTTATCTATTCTTACTTTGTTTAAATTTATTAATGTAAATTCATTCATAGATTTAATTTTTTTTAAAGCATTCTTATTTCTACATAATATTATACCTATATCTATACTTTTATTTTCATATGTTAGCATTGATATGTTTTTTATTGTATTTATAAAATTTTCTATTTGTAGGTTTATCCTTAAACTAATATTCATTTTATTTTCAAATAAATAATTAAATACAATATCATTAATTAATTTATCTATAGATATCAGATTATCGGAGTTTTGTTTTAGTAATTTGTATATTTCATTACTAGTTATATCGTATAGTTTGTTGTAATTATGCTTTAAATATGGCATTACTTTAAATTCTCTATCTAAATATACATATTCTAAGCCTAAATTTCTCTCTTTGATTAGATTATGTTTAGAACCTATAAATCTATCAATTTCATTATTAATCTCAGTTAATAAAATATCAAAATTATTCCCTTTAATATTTCCCATTTTTATCCTCTTATTATTTATATATTTTTTAATTACCAACAAAAAACTACTAAGCCATAAACTTAGTAGTTCCTTTTCCTCATTTTCGAGGTGATTTACTGGTGGAGATGAGGGGAGTCGAACCCCTGTCCGCAAGCCCATTCCTCGCTGCATCTACGTGTGTAGCCATCTGTATTAGTATCTCGCCTTTGATGTCGTCCAGTGGCAGACTACATCATCGGCCAGCCTCAATTAATCCACTTCAGGTCGAGGCGCCCAAGAAGTAGTTCCCTGCATAAATGATGTCCAGTCTTAACCGGCAGGAGGGCTAAGAGGGACAAGCAGCAATTATTAAGCTGCTAAAGCGTAATTTTCGTTTGCGTTTATTTTAATTCCCCAGGTTTTACGTGATCTAGAGGAGTAACACGACACGCAGCCTCAAGTTCCAAACCCACGTCGAAACCTTTACACCCCCATGGATGTTTAGAGTCTTTGAGACTTTTGCAAACTGTTATTTATTGTTCCACCATATTAAGTTGTATATTTAAAATATTATTGTATTAATAATATAATACTTTTTAGTTAAAAAATCAATGAAATATTTTTCATTTGTTACATAATGATAGAAACATTATATATTTTGTCTTGCTTGACTTATATTATTATAACTTTTCTATCATATTAAAGATTAATATCTTCCTGACATTTCTCTCTCAATACGTCTTTGTGCATCTTTTTTCGCCATGTCTTGACGTTTATCATAAAGTTTTTTACCTTTTGCTAATGCTAATTCTACTTTAACTTTACCGTTTTTAAGGTACATGTTAAGTGGAATTAATGAGTAACCTTTTATTGTTGTTGCCCCTATTAATTTTCTGATTTCAGATTTGTGAAGAAGGAGCTTTCTTGGTCTCATTGGGTCCAATTTGTAGAAAGAGTTTCCTTGTTCGTATGGGCTTATATGAACTTGTTTTAGGAAAACTTCAGAGTTATCCACAGATGCAAATCCATCTTTAAGGTTTACTCTACCCATTCTAAGTGATTTAACTTCTGTTCCTTTTAATTCGATTCCACATTCGTATGTTTCTTCTATAAAGTATTCGTGTCTTGCTTTTTTGTTTGTCGCTAAATTTTTAGTTCCTGCCATACTTTCACCTTCTTTTTACTTATTTTAGACTGATTTATAATTTATCATAGTTTTCCAATTTCGTCAAGTTCTCATGCTACACATTAAAAAGGGATATTATAAAATCACTCTATTTACTTTATAATATCCCTTATATAAATTTTTATCAACTATTCTGCTTCTACATCTCCGTCAACAACAGTATCTACTAATCTGTTGTCTTCTTTTACAGCAACAAGTTCGAAGTCGATTTCTCTAAAGTCTACATTTACTTTGCTAACTTTGATTCTAACTTGGTCACCTATTCTAAATATTCTCTTAGTTCTTTCACCAACTAATGAGTAGCTACTTTCGATGTAGTTGTAATAATCGTCAGTCATGTCGACCATTCTGATTAATCCTTCTACTGTGTTGTCTAATTCAACGAACATACCGAATGATGTAACACTTGATATTGTTCCGTCAAACTCTTGACCAATTCTGTCTGCCATATAAACAGCTTTGTAGTAATCGTGCACATCTCTTTCTGCTAATTCAGCTTCTCTTTCTTGTTCTGAAGATTGGTTAGATGCATACTCAACTATGTTTGCAAGTTGTTCACTTCTCTTTGGAGTTAATTTTCCGTTTAGTTGTTCTTTTATTATTCTGTGTATTTGTAAGTCTGGGTATCTTCTTATTGGTGATGTAAAGTGGCTGTAGTATTGTGCCGCTAAACCGAAGTGACCCACACATTGTGGTGCGTATCTCGCTTGTCTCATACTTCTAAGCATGATTGTGCTTATTGCTTCTTCTTCTGGTGTTCCTTTTATTAATTTTAGAACTCTTTGGATTTCTTTTGGATGAATTTGTTCTAAATCACCTTTTAAGCTATATCCAAATGTAGCTATAAATTTGCTTAAGTTCTCCATTTTTTCTGCTGCAGGAATCTCATGGATTCTGTAAACGAATGGAGTTTGTAACCAGAAGAAATGCTCAGCTACTGTTTCATTAGTTACAAGCATGAACTCTTCTATCATTCTATTTGATATTCTTCTTTCGTATGACTTGATATCTGCTACTTTTCCTTCTGAATTTAAGATTATTTTTGATTCAGGGAAATCAAAGTCGATTGATCCTCTTCTTTCTCTTCTCTTCATAAGGATTCTCGCTAATTTCTCAGCGTTGTGGAATTCTTCTACTAAGTTTGAGAAAGTAGCTTTTAATTTTTCATCGTCTTTTTCTAATATGTCAGACACTTCTGTATAAGTCATTCTAGCTTTTGAGTTTATGATTGACTCTGCTATATCGTATTTTAAAACTTTTCCGTCAGCGTTTATTTCCATAAATACTGATAAAGTTAATTTATCTTCAAATGGATTTAAACTGCATACTCCGTTTGAAAGTTGTTTTGGTAACATTGGTATTACTTTGTCAACTAGATAAACTGAAGTTGCTCTTTTTATCGCTTCTTTGTCTAGTTTTGACCCTTCTCTAACATAGTGAGAAACATCGGCGATATGAACACCTAGTTTGTAGTTTCCGTTTTCTAATACTTCTATTGAAACTGCATCGTCTAAGTCTTTCGCATCTTCACCATCTATTGTGAATGTTTTTAAATCTCTTAAATCCATTCTTCTATCTATTTCTTCTTGTGGTATTGGAACGATAACTCTGTCTGCTTCTTCTAATACTTTGTGTGGGAATTCTTCTGGTAGTCCATGTGCTCTTATTATTGAGTCGATTTCTACCCCACGTTCTCCCTTTTGACCTATAACTTCTATTATTTTACCTTCTGGCTTTCTTCCTTCTGTCGGCCAAACTGTTATTTTGCATACTACTTTGTCGTTGTCTTTCGCTCCTGAGAAGAATCTGCTTGGAACGTATATATCTTGTGTAAATTTCTTGTTATCTGGTATAACAAATCCAAAGTTTTTATTTGATAATTGGAAAAGACCTATAACAGTTTCATTTTCTCTTTTTAATACTTTAACGATAGCTCCTTCGGCTCTTCTTCCTTCTTCTGCTGGCTTTACTATTTCAGCCATAACTCTGTCGCCGTTCATCGCTCCATTTATGTCATCTGAACCTATGAATAAATCTTGTGTAAATTCTTCGTCTGATTCTACAAATCCAAATCCTTTTCTATGAGATATGAATTTTCCAACAAAGTATCCCATAGCGCTTGGTGTCATAACTCTACCTTTTTTAGATATAATTAAATATCCTTCATCTTGTAATTCCTCTAAAAAGTTGTTGAATAACGGCATCTCACATGAATGTATGTCAAATATTAATGCTAATTCTTCTTTTTTTAGGGGATTATATGCTTTTTCGTTTATAAGACCTAATAATTTCTCTTTTATTTCCGGTGTCATTTGGAATCCTCCCTTTACTGTATTTCTTAAATTAATTCATTAAAAGTGTTTACTCTAATCTATATGTTGTAATTTTTAATTTATTTAGGTTTACATGTTATTTAGATGTTAAAGTTTTAATATCCTCTATTTTTTAATATATTTATCTTATATTTTCAATTATTTTCACTATCTTAATTTTCTAGATTTTTTTTAATATATTATTAATTTTTCTCTACCACAAATCTGTGGATAAGTATGGTTTTTATTAATATTTTTCAAAAATCTATCTTTATTTAATGCTCTTTAGGATAAAGATTTTTATTAAAATTTTGTATTTGCCTATTTAATTTTAGATAATATTTATAGTTTTCCTATAAATGTTTTTATTTATGTATTTGGCCACTTTTATATTTTAATGAATTTTAATCCAAATCAATATTATACTTGATTTGCAAAATATTTTATAGATTTTCGTAGGAGAATTTTTCTTTTTTTGTAAGTATATGAAATTCGCTTCGCTCATAGCGCCAACGAATCAAAGATTCCGTTGCTTGAAATTCGCTTTGCTCATGGCGCCAACGAATCGAAGATTCCGTTGCTTGAAATTCGCTTCGCTCATTATAATAAATTTTTATATAATTAAAAATCGGTGTAGAGTAACACCGATTTTCTTAGTTCTGTTCAATTAAACAACTCTATACGCTATTTCCGTATATTTAAACCTGAGACCATCTTTGTGAGTGTGTATTCGTCACAATGTCATTATTGGCAGGTTAATCAATTTTTATACCTATATTAATCTATCATTAAATCCAAAGCTATCGATTGTGTGGATGATATGGAGGTTCATCGCTGTTTTTGCCCCTTCTGCATTTCTATCTTTCATAAAATCCATAATTAGTTTGTGATCTTTTAATGTTAATTCTGTTGCTTTTTCGTATTGTTTTGAAAGTTGGACACTTTCGTTTATCGCCTTGCTGATAATCGGTACTAATTCTTTCATAAATGAGTTACCGCTGGCTTTTGCAATAGCGTTGTGAAACAGTTGTTCCGCTATTGTTCTGTCTTCGTTGTTTAGGATTTTTTGCTCTACCATTTCGCCGTATTCGATTATTTTTTCAATCTCGCTGTCACTTGCCCTCTTTGTCGCATAATATACTCCCATAGGTTCTATAATCAACCTCATCTCCAATAAATCCGCCAAATCGGATGAATGTCCTTTTAAGTCTGAAAGTGTGAAATTGTCTACTTCGTCACTTTTTACAAATGTTCCTTTTCCTCTTTTAATTTCTACTATATCTTTTAAGACGAGCATTTTTATAGCCTCTCTCAATGTCGTTCTGCTCACATTTAAAATAGATGATAGCTCTGTTTCATTAGGCAATTTGTCCCCCACTTTAAATTGTTTTTTTATTGTTATCATATCTAGTATTTCATCAGCTGCTTGCTCTGATAATGATTGTGATTTTTTATATTCCATATTCTCCACCCCTTGATTTTTATTTATATACCATGCTATTACTTGTTACATTGCTTTTATTTATATATCTAGGTATTAATTATTATCTTAGTTTATATCTACATAATTTTTTATTTCGCATTACTTTTTATTAATTTTTCTCTTATTATTCAATATTTTCAGTATTTTTAAATTTTTCTATAAGTAATTATTGACATCATATGTTAAATGTATTAGTATGATGTTATATTATTTATAGGAAAATAATACCTCATAATATAGTCATTATCAATAGTTTTAAATTAAAAAGTCTGAATCTTTAAATTTTTGTATATAATTTTGAATTTAAAGGATACTTAAAATTTATGTTTCAGAACTTATGAAACCAATAAAAACAATAAATTATAAATTTTACATTAAATGAATATATTTTAAATTTTAGGGGGATAATAAAGATGAGAAGTGATGCAGTAAGAAAAGGGATGCAACAAGCACCCCATCGTTCATTATTTAATGCTTTAGGGCATACTGAAGAAGAAATGAGAAAACCTTTAATAGGTATAGTAAGTTCATACAACGAAATCGTTCCTGGTCACATGAACTTAGACAAAATCGTAGAAGCAGTTAAACTTGGTGTAGCTATGGCAGGAGGAACTCCTGTTGTCTTCCCTGCGATTGCAGTTTGTGACGGTATAGCAATGGGACATATCGGTATGAAATATTCACTAGTTACAAGAGACTTAATAGCTGACTCTACTGAGTGTATGGCTATGGCTCACCAATTCGACGGATTAGTTATGGTTCCTAACTGTGACAAAAACGTACCTGGATTATTAATGGCAGCAGCTAGAGTTAATATACCAACTATATTTGTCAGCGGTGGTCCTATGCTTGCTGGTCGTGTTAAAGGCGAAAAAAGAAGTCTATCAAGTATGTTTGAGGCAGTAGGTTCTTTCGCTGCTGGTACTATGGACGAAGATGATGTTTTAGAATTTGAAAGCAAAGTTTGTCCAACTTGCGGTTCATGTTCTGGTATGTATACTGCCAACAGTATGAACTGCTTAACTGAAGCTTTAGGAATGGGTCTTAAAGGAAACGGAACTATTCCTGCTGTATATTCAGAAAGAATAAAACTTGCTAAACATGCAGGTATGAAAGTAATGGAATTAGTAGAAAAAGACATCAAACCAAGAGACATAATGACTGAAAAAGCATTCCAAAATGCTCTAACTGTAGATATGGCGCTAGGTTGTTCAACTAACTCAATGTTACACTTACCAGCAATAGCAAACGAAGCTGGAGTTGATTTAAACGTAGATATAGCTAACGAAATAAGCTCAAAAACTCCAAACCTTTGCCACTTAGCTCCTGCAGGATACACATACATGGAAGACTTAAACGAAGCTGGTGGAGTTTATGCAGTTATGAACGAATTAACTAAGAAAAACTTACTTAACTTAGATATAATGACTGTTACAGGGAAAACTGTAGGCGAAAATATCGCTAATTGTGTAAATAAAGATCCAGAAACAATAAGACCAATCGAAAACCCATATTCAGAAACTGGTGGTATAGCTGTCCTTAAAGGAAACTTAGCTCCTGATTCTGGTATAGTTAAACAATCTGCCGTTGTTCCTGAAATGTTAGTACACGAAGGTCCAGCAAGAGTATTCGACTGTGAAGAAGATGCTATAGCTGCTATAAAAGGTGGCAAAATCGTAGCTGGCGACGTTGTTGTAATAAGATATGAAGGACCAAAAGGTGGACCAGGTATGAGAGAAATGCTTAACCCTACTTCTGCAATAGCTGGTATGGGATTAGGTTCTAGTGTAGCTCTTATAACTGACGGACGTTTCTCTGGTGCATCTAGAGGGGCATCAATCGGACACGTTTCTCCAGAAGCTGCTGTTGGCGGACCGATAGCTCTTGTTGAAGAAGGAGACTTAATAAAAATAAATATAAAAGAAAAAACTTTAGATTTTGTCGTTTCAGATGAAGAATTAGCAAGAAGAAAAGCTACTTGGACTCCTAGAGAACCAAAAGTAACTACTGGTTATTTAGCAAGATATGCTTCTATGGTTACATCTGGTGACAAAGGCGCAGTATTAAAAGCAAATAAATAATTGAAATCTTTTCAATCTTAATATGGGCTAAGTCATCTGACTTAGTCCTTTACTTTTAAAGGGGAGAATCTTATGGAAAACTTAATCTTATCTTTTAACGTTATAGCTCCGTTGTTTTTGATGATGGTTCTTGGTTATTTTCTAAAATACATAAAAATCTTTGACCAACATACACTAGATGTTATGAATAAAGTCGTCTTTAAAGTATTTTTACCTGTGCTGCTTTTTTACAACGTATATACTACAGATTTGGAGACAGTATTTGACGGCAAACTTATTTTATTTGCTGCATCTGGCGTGATTATTTTATTCTTATTATTACTATTTTTTATCCCAAAAATCGAAAAAGAAAATCCAAAGCGTGGTGTTATGATTCAAGGGGTATTTCGTAGCAACTTCGTCATCTTTGGTATTCCTGTTGCAACCTCTGTCTATGGTGATGGCAATGTCGGTACTACAGCTATGTTAATCGCAGTTATAGTCCCTCTTTTCAATATGCTAGCTGTTATATCACTTGAAATATTTAGAGGCTCTCAAATCAACATCAAAAAAATACTTAAAGGTGTTGTTACAAATCCTCTTATAATTGGTGCTTTTGTAGGTATTGTCTTCCTTCTTATTGGGATAAAACTTCCGACTTGCATAATGGAAACTGTTGAAGATGTGTCAAAAATGGCAACTCCACTTGGTTTAATTCTCCTTGGTGCATCATTCGCATTTTCTGATGTAAAAAAGTATCTACACGAAACCATATTTATCGTTATTACAAAGTTAATCCTAGTTCCTTTAATTATGATTCCACTTAGCGTATTTCTTGGAATTAGAGGAATTGCATTACTTACGCTAACTATAATCTACGGTGCGCCAACAGGTGTATCGACTTTCCAAATGGCGAAACAAATGGACGGAGATAGCGATTTAGCCGCCCAAATAATAGTCTTTACATCATTTTTCTGCATAATAACAATGTTTATGTGGATTTATATATTAAAAACTTTATCGCTTATATAAAATCTACTTACTTATATATAAATATATACATAACTTATATACATATTTTATATAACAAAAAAACTTATATAAATATACAAAAAAAGTCTTCTAGTTATCCTAGAAGACTTTTTATTTAAAAACTAAATTCAATCTTTAAATTTTATTAAATGATGGCCAATCATCTAATTCCCTATTTATTTAATACTACTAATGCTAATGCATTAAGGAAAAATAATACTGAGAATATTTTTGTTGATTTTAAAAGAAATGCTTGTTTTCCTTTTGGTTTAAAGTAAGCTTGTGCTTCAAAATCATCTCCTGCTCCACTGAAATCAGAAGAGAAATTCCCTTTTCCTTCTTGAGGCATTATAACTAATAGTAAAAGTACTGATAGTACTATTTGTACACCCATTAAAATATTATTAAGCATGAGTACCCTCCTATTATTACTGAATTTATTCAAATTTTAGTTTACCATATTAGTGCATTTATTACAAGAAAACGAGTGTTTTATTTAAGGAAAATTGGTATATATTTACCAATTTTTTAGCCACTTTTTTATAAATTTATAAGTAAATTTATTTTATTCTTATAATCTGTTCGTAAATTAAAATATCTTTATCTGTAATCATCTTGTTATCATGATAATGTCCAAAAATCCAATTTTTATAACTCAAACTTGTTTTTATTTCGTCTAAATAATCGGTAAGTTCATCTGTTTTGTATTCATCTTCTGCAATCATTCGTTGTATACTAGATGGACAGCAGTGCGTTATTACATAATCCACTCTCCAGTCGTGTTTTTCTAAATTTTCAACTCCATATCTATATTCGTACTGATTCGGCATCTCATCTTTCCACCAAGATACGTGGTTTATTCTATATTTTGCGCCCTCTTTGTCCAACTTCTTTTTCTTTTGTTTAAAGTGAGGATCTTCTATATCTAATATTCCTGCTGGCATATCGTGGGTTTTGGCTCCTCCAAACGTAAAGATTTTTAGTCCATCTAAGTTAAAAATTTGCCCTCTCATTAGATGTATTATTGAGTCTTTTACATAGTGAACTTTTCCGCCACAAAACTCTTCTATAGGCAGGTTGTAAAGCTCATCAAAGCACTCATGATTTCCATCTATAAATAATGTTGTAAACGGCCTTTGTGACAACCATTGTAGTTGATGTTCTTGTTCCTTTGATGGAGTCCAAAATCCAAAATCACCACAAACAATAACAAAATCATCCTTTGTCATGCTATTTTGCTCTGGAAAATTTTTTGTATTAAATCTTGCATAATCCCCGTGGCAATCTCCTGTAATATAAATCATGTTCTCCCTCCATTCCCTATACTTCTGTTATAATTACTCCTTTTTAATTATTTATAATAAAGTTTTTATTTTATGTATTTATATGCTGTTATATAGAAATTGTTTAACTTTTCTCTTATTTTTTTATACTTTTTACAATTCCTTTTTTTAATTTCTAATATTCCTTTTTTACGTTCTACAATTTATTTTCTAATTTCTATAATCCTTTATTTACGTTTTACAATTTATTTTCTAATTCTATAATTCATTATTCATTTTTAATTTAGCGAAACTTATCAAAAACAATCCCATAGAAAATATCATCATTGCCACTAAGTACATGTTTATTTCACTTAAATTGTTATTTTGTTGAAGCGTTTCAATACATACATAAACCCATCTAGTCGGCATAAGGTTTCCGACTTTTTGCAGACTTTTTTCCATAATATCAAAGTCCCAAAACACCCCACTAAGCATACAACATGGCACAACTATCAAAATATTTATTATGGTTGATGCGTATCTACTTTTAGTAAATGAAACAATACATAAGTTAAAACTTATCGCAATTAAATTAAAAACTGCCATAACGATTAAAAAATAACTGCTTTTTTCCATTCCATAATCTATGTTCAAAATTTTGCTGACAATATAATAAACCCCCGTAGTCAACATAGTCATTATGTAAAAAATAAAAATCATAGATATGTAGTACTTCCATTTATTAATTCCAGAGCTCAATATCCTCATCTTAGTTTTGTTTTCTTCATCTTCTATCAAGAAACTAGCTATATTTCCTGCTACTATAAATATAGTAAAAATCATAAGTCCGATGGTGTTTTGTATTTTTGGTATATTTTGTTCTATTTTATTTAAACTAAGACTTGCCAGTTGGTCGTTATATTCTAAATTCATTTCTTTAAATTTATTTATGTTTTTCTCGCTCAAAGACGCCACCATGCTCAAATCTTCACATTTTAAATTTATTAATTGGCTTATCGAGCTTTCCACATCATTATGTTTAATAGATTTTATATTTATATCTTGTTCTTTAAAATTTAATAAATTATCTTCAAATCCCTTATCTATTATTACTGCTACTTCGATTTGCTGCGTTATCAAGAGAATATTGTAGTCTTTTTCTTTTACTTTGGTAGTTTCTATATCTTCAAGATTGTCTATACTTTTTATAATTTCATTTGAGGCGTATGATTTATCTTTGTCGACTATGCCTACTTTGTATTTATATTCTATTCCAAATTCAAAACTGAAAAAAACTACTATAAATGCTGGCATAATTATCCCGATTAGTATGTAGCTTTTTTTCTTCATCAATAACTTTACTGTGTTTAATATTAGCTTAATCAACACTTCCACCTTCTTTCAGTTTCAATATTATATTTCCTAATATAATCATTAAAACAGATGCCCCGAGAGATATTACTATTACCATTTTATAATAAGGTGTGTCTATGTTGTAGTTTAGCCCTAGAAGTGATATATTTACCCAATAATTAGGCATTAGCTGGCACAGAAAACTCGTTATTCTTGCTGATTTGACCAAACAAAGTGGTACATAAGAACCACCCAAAAACCCCATCACAATTATCAACATGTTACTAAATGTATAGGCAGTCTTTTGATCATCAAACACCATATACATAAATATTCCTAGGACAGAACTAAATATTATAAATGAAATCAAGACAAGTAAAATATATGTAGTATTTTCTCCCCAATCTACATCAAATAGCTTTGTCGAGCAAATGTATACGATTAAGATTTGCATAAGCCCAATAATTATTCCAAGAGCAATTTTTGAGATAATTATATTTATTTTTTTAATATTTGATACTCTCAATCTAGTCATTGTATGTAAAAATTTCTCCTTATACATTGAAATTGATGTAATTGTAGATATGTATAATATAATCAAAGTCAGCTCCACAAAGGTGTAATATGTAAATGAGTTGACCTCGTCATATCCTATTCCTTCTAACTTAATTTCTGTATTGTTTTTAGAACTTAGAATTTTTGAAACTTTAGTTGAATCAGTCTTTGCAATATAGTGGATAAATGTGTATTTTTTCATGTACTGCTCGTATAAATTTCTAAATACCTTGCTTTCGGTGCTTTCTTCATTTTCATTTCTAAAATAATCTATATCATCACCATCAATATTTATAAAGCAAATAGCCTCATTCTTATTTACAAGTTGTGTAGCTTTCTCAATATCATTACTCTGCACAAATTTTATATCGCTAGTTTTTTGAAATTCTGTAATAAAATCATAAAAAACTTGCACATTGTTGTTTTTCCCACCGTCGTTTTCTATATTGTAATATATAGTTTTTCCAGAAAATATATTCTTGTCCATGCTCATAAGACCGTTTAGTGACTTTCCCATCACAAATATAAGAATGACTGGAAATATGAGCATTGTAATTACATCAGTTTTATTTCTAAAAAATTGTATTATTTCCTTTTTTATTAAAGTTAATAAAATCAACTCTATCCCCCTCTAATCTCTTAATTTCTTTCCAGTCAAATCTAAAAATACAGTTTCCAAAGTCGGCAATTCGTCTTTTATACTTTCGATTACGCCACCATTATTAAAAATTGTATTTACGAGTTTTTGAAGTATATTTATATCCTTGTTATAATTGCACTTTATCTCATTTCCATTTACATCTACACTATATATCCCCTTGATTTTTTTTATATGATTTTCAATTCCTTCTATTTCATTTTTAAGCATTATTGTGTAAATGTTGTACTTGAGTAAATTTGATTTAATGTCCCCTGTTGTTCCTTGTGCAATTATTTTTCCTTTATCGATTATGCATATCTCGTCACAAAGTTCTTCTACTTCCTCCATATAATGTGATGTATAAATTATGCTCGCCCCATTTTTGTTTAATTGTTTTACTGATTCCAAAATGTGATTTCTGGATTGTGGATCTATTCCGACTGTCGGTTCATCCATTATGATAAGCTCTGGGGTGTGAGCTATTGCACAGGCAAGGTGCAATCTTCTCAACATCCCTCCAGAAAACTCCGACGCCTTTTTATCTTTATACTCACTAAGTCCTGTAAATTCTAATGCATGTTTTACCCTTGTTTTTAATTCTTTTCCTTTAAATGAATATAGTGAGCAGAAAAACGACACGTTTTCATAAGCTGTGAAACTAGGATAAATTGCAATGTCTTGTGTTATTATTCCCAAGTGTTTTTTATACTTATTTATATTTGTCTGGTTTTCATCAAATACTATTTTTCCACTGTCCTTTTTTTCAATTCCTGCAATCATCTTGATTAATGTACTTTTTCCTGCTCCATTTGGCCCCAAAAGCCCATATATTTCTCCTTGTCTTATAGAGAAACTAATTCCTTTTACTGCCTCTACATGGTTATATGATTTGTATAAATTCTCTACCTGGAGAATATACATCAGACCTCCTCCTTTACTTTTTAACCAAGTTACTGTTGATTTCTTTTATGCTTACTGATTCTGCAAATTTATTTCTTATACATACTTCTTCACAAGATACATTTTCACAGTTAATGCAAGGATTTGTATCAAATTGATTTAATAACTTTCTTGCACCATAAAAGTTCACGACAGATAACCTTCTATTTATATCTCTTATTGGAATATTGTTTTTACATGATTTTTGGCATCTAGGATTCATACAATATTGCCACTTCATTGCTAATTTTCCAATTTTGTCTTCATTTTTATCAGAACTTAATTTTAAGTTTTTTCCTGTGTACGGTTTTTTCACCATTGTTACATAATCGCCTTTGATGTATTTCGCTTCATATTCTTGCATATTGCACTCTCTCAAAATAAGATTTGCTACACTTATTCCAGATACAGTTACAGCAGGTGTTCCTGTTCCCATAACTGTTGATTCACCACAGTTATAAAGCCCTTCGATTTCACCTTTAGTCTTTAAACGTTTTAACATATGTTGACCTAGCTGTTGTTTTGGACCTGCGACTGCTCCCTTTTCTTTCATAACAAGTCTTTGTAGAGTTGCTGGTGTGCTTAGTTCTACATGACATAGTGCATCTTTAAATCCTGGGAATCTCTTTTCTATTAAATCTAATATTCTGTTCTTTTCTTCTTGTTTTTGTTTAAAATATGCTTCGGTGTGATAATCTCCTATTGGATTTATCCATTCTTTAAAAGTTGGTCCTATTGCAATTACAGTTTGGTATCCTTTTGGACAAAGTGTGTAGTCGTCTTTTCCCAATATATAAAGCGTTACTTCGCCTTCATCTATTTTTTCTGTATCTCCTATAAGCATCTCAATTGGTAGTGTATCTTCTGGGATTACGTCTTCTTTTACTAATGTGAATAATACTAATGATGGATATGTCGGGATAAGTGAATTTGCCCATTCTCTTCCCTTTTTACATAAATTTTTGTCTATTAAGTTGTTGTATAAGTTCCACACATTTCCTGAATTAACTACTCTGTCACATTTTATAATACTTCCGTCGTCTAGCTTTACTCCCGCTACCTTGTCGTTTTCTATAAGTATTTTTTTGACTTGCTTGTTATAAATCATATCGCCGTTATTTTCTTCAATTACTTTTTCCAGCTTACCAACTAAATTTAATGTTGAACCTGCTGGATAATAACTTCCTCCAATATGGTTGTCGACAAACATAACAGCCGCAAGTATGGCAGGTGTTTCTTTTACATTTGTATAACAATATGTAGATGTTAATTTATTAAAAAAATCGAATACTTCTTTAGACTTGAAGTATTTTTTCAATATATGCTCTGTGTTTTTATTCATATATCCTAAAAATTTCAAATATGCTTTTGGAGCACTTTTTAACTGCATTAACCCCTGCTCCTTTGTGACTACATCTGGTGTTGTGAATGTCGGTTGGTTTGCTATAACTTTTAAATATAAATCTGTTGAGTCGTGATAAAACTTTTTAAATCCTTCCTTCTCATCTGGAAAAATCTCTCCCAATTGCTCTACAAATTTATCTATATCTTCATAAAATATTATTTTGTGTCCTTTAAAATGAATTGCATATAAACTATCGTGTTTTAAAATATCTATCGGTTCTTCTAATGAATTAAATACAAATCTATGTGGATTAAACCCTATTTCTCCAAATCCATAAATCATAGCTGATCCTTGCTCAAAAATAACGTCATCTCGTTTAAATATTCCACAAGAACCTCCTGGCTTAAATTGTGCCTCTACTACAGTAACTTTAAAGCCCTTCTTTGCTAAAAGTGCAGCCCCTGTAAGACCTGAAATTCCTGCTCCGATAAAAACAACTTCTTTTTTCATAAATATCAATCTCCTTATATTATCTATTTTTCATGTATTATTAATATCTATGAATTGAGATTTCTCACTATTACAACGTGAAATAAAAATTCACTACGTTCATGGTGCTAATGTTATCCACTAAATTTATAATATTTAATCTCCTTAAAATAAAAAGAGATGGCTGAAATTTTACATCAATTTCGGCCATCTCTTTTTATTTTAATTTTTTCCCCACAACAGTATATATAAATTTACCTAGTTTTTTATTTTCTACTATATCAAATCCATTTTTCATCATTAAGTTTGAAATGCCATTTTTATTTGCTGCATGACAATCACCACTATTTATTAACTTAAATATAATGTGGTTATAAATCCATCCTCCGATACCTCCTACCCCTGTATCAGAAAGTATATATATTCCACCAGGTTTTAATACGCGGTATACCTCTTGCATAGCTTTATCTGAATCAGGATAGTGATGAAAACTTTGGATGCATGTCACAACATCAAAATAATTATCTTCATATGGCAACTCATCAGATCTTCCTTTTACAAGTGTTGTACCTCGGATATTTTTTGCTCTTGCTTGTTTTAACATTCCTTCTGATAAATCTAGTCCATGATATTCTGCCTCTTTTTTATCAGATAATAGGTTGAGAAGATATCCTGTTCCACACCCAACATCTAACAATTTATTATAATTTATATCTTTTAAATACTTGACAGTATCATTACAACTAACCTTTGCAGGACCAGAATAATACATACTATTATTTTCATCATACACTTTTGCTTGACCATCAAAATACTGTTCTGATAACTTTATGTAATCTTTCATGATATACCCCCTTCAAATATTTAATTCTAAAATTATTCTTCTTTAATTCTAATTTTAGCACACTTTGAAAGTTAATGAATATCATTTTCATTTATTTTATAAAAAATATCTCTAAATACTATAAAAAAATTCACTTCGCTCATGACGCCAACGAATCGGAGATTCCGTTGCTTAAAATTCACTACGTTCATGATCGGGTGACTTCGTCCGTTACTTTAAAAAAAGCCTAGGTGGAAGTTTCCACCTAGGCTTTTAAGGATTTATACTATTATTCATAAAATTTGTTTGTTTGCTAATTAATTGAAAATTATTTGTTTAAGTTGTAGAAAGATTTTAATCCACAGTATCTAGCTTGAGCACCAACTGTTTCTTCTATTCTTAATAATTGGTTGTATTTAGCAACTCTATCAGTTCTTGATGGAGCACCAGTTTTTATTTGACCAGCGTTTACAGCTACAGCTAAGTCAGCTATAGTAGTGTCTTCTGTTTCACCAGATCTGTGAGATATTACTGCAGTGTATCCAGCTCTTTTAGCCATTTCTATAGCATCTAAAGTTTCAGTTATAGTACCTATTTGGTTAACTTTTATTAATATAGAGTTAGCAACACCAGCTTCTATACCTCTTTCTAATCTTTCAGTGTTTGTAACGAATAAGTCATCACCAACTAATTGAACTTTTTTACCTAATCTTTCAGTAAGAACTTTCCATCCATCCCAGTCTTCTTCATCTAAACCATCTTCTATAGTTATTATTGGGAAGTTAGTAGTCCAATCTTCGTATAAGTCTACCATTTCAGCAGCAGTTAATTCTTTTCCTTCTCCAGCTAAAACGTATTTTTTAGTTTCTTCGTTGTACATTTCTGATGCAGCAACGTCTAATCCTAACATAACGTCTTTTCCTGGTTCGTATCCAGCAGCTTTTATAGCTTCAACTATTAATTCTAAAGCTTCTCTGTTTGATCCTAAGTTTGGAGCGAATCCACCTTCATCACCTACACCACAAGCTAATCCTTTTTCTCCAAGAACTTTTTTAAGTGCGTGGAATACTTCTGCACCCATTCTTAAACCTTCTTTGAAGCAAGGAGCTCCAACTGGTAATATCATGAATTCTTGAACGTCAACGTTGTTATCAGCATGTTCTCCACCGTTTAATATGTTCATCATTGGAACTGGTAATTGTTTAGCGTTAACTCCACCTATGTATTGGAATAATGGTAATCCTAACTCATCAGCAGATGCTCTAGCTACAGCCATAGAAACACCTAATATAGCGTTCGCCCCTAATTTACCTTTATTTGGTGTTCCGTCTAATTCTAATAATAATGCATCTATTCCTGGTTGATCAGTTGATTCTAATCCTTCTAATTCTGGTGCTATTATAGTGTTAACGTTGTTAACAGCGTTTTGAGTACCTTTTCCTAAGTATCTACCTTTGTCACCGTCTCTTAATTCAACAGCTTCGAAAGCTCCTGTAGATGCTCCAGATGGAACTATAGCTCTACCTTCTGCACCTGATTCTAATACAACCTCAACTTCTACAGTTGGGTTACCTCTTGAGTCTAATACTTCTCTTGCGTATACTGATTCTATTACTGACATAATTTTCTCCTTCCAAATCTCCACTAATCAAGTTAGTTTTAAAATCATAAATTTATTTTCAAACAGATTGATGGATAAGTTTGCAAATTATCTATGTATTTTAATTATATTTATTATTATTATTTTCTTTAATTTTAATTGTCTCGATTAGCTTTCCTTTTTATACTTTTGTTAAATTTATAATTATTATTTATATAAATTGGCTTTTTTAGTAGGATGGCTGAGTACTAGCAGCCACCCTAATTTTAAATATAAAAAATTTATATTTAGATTGCTATTTTATTAATGAGTGACCAGTCATTTCTTCTGGCTGTTCTAATCCCATCATATCTAATATTGTTGGAGCTATATCTGATAGTCTACCATCAGCTAATAACTCTTTTCCTACGTAATCTTTACCAGCTATTATAAATGGTACTGGGTTTACTGAATGTGATGTTATAACTTTTCCTGTTGTAGGATCTAACATTAATTCAGCATTTCCGTGGTCAGCAGTTATTATAACGCTTCCACCAATTTCTACTATTCTATCTACTAATTTGCCAACGCAATTATCTACTGTTTCAACAGCTTTAACAGCTGCTTCCATTACACCTGTATGTCCAACCATATCTGGATTAGCAAAGTTAACAACTATGAAGTCGTATTTGTCTTCGTTTATTTTTTCCATAACTTTTGCTTCTAGCTCTGGTGCAGACATTTCTGGTTGTAAGTCATATGTTGCAACCTTTGGTGAAGGTATTAATTCTCTATCTTCTCCTTTGTTTGGTTCTTCAACACCACCGTTGAAGAAGAAAGTAACGTGAGCATATTTTTCAGTCTCAGCAGCTCTTAATTGAGTTTTCCCTAATTTTGATAAATATTCCCCTAATGTATTACTTAATGATTGTGGTCCAAATGCTATTTGAACATTTGGTAAAGTAACATCATATTCTGTTAAGCAAACAAAGAATGTATTTACGTCTACTCTTTCAAATCCATTGAATTCTTTATCAACTATGCATCTAGATATTTCTCTAGCTCTATCTGGTCTAAAGTTGAAGAATATTACTGAATCACCTTCAGATATTTTTCCTACTGGTTGACCATCTTTAACTATTACAGTTGGAATGATAAATTCGTCTGTTGCACCTTTTTTATAAGATTCTTCAACAGCTTCAGATGCAGAAGTAGCAGTTTCACCTTCGCCACAAACCATAGCTCTGTATGCTTTTTCTACTCTTTCCCATCTCTTATCTCTATCCATTGCATAATATCTACCGTTTATAGTAGCGAACTGTCCTACACCCATTTCAGCCATATAAGCTTCAATTTCTTTAACGTAGTTTATACCACTTTGTGGGTCAGTATCTCTACCATCTGTAAATGCATGTACGTATACTTTTTCTACACCTTGTTCTTTAGCCATTTTGATTAAAGCTTTAAGGTGATCTATATGTGAATGAACTCCACCGTCAGATAATAATCCCATTATATGAACAGCATGTTCTTTTCCATTTTCCATAGCTTTTACTAAGACTTCATTTGTGAAGAAATCTCCGTCTTGTATAGATTTTGTTATTCTAGTTAAATCTTGATATACAATTCTACCTGCTCCTATATTTGTATGGCCAACTTCTGAGTTACCCATTTGTCCATCAGGAAGACCAACATCAAGACCGCTTGCTTTTATTAATGTTGTTGGATAAGTTTTTTCGATTCTGTCTAAGTTAGGAGTTTTTGCTTCTTTAACAGCATTTCCTATTGTATTATTACTCTCTCCAAAACCATCCATGATTATTAATGCTACTGGCTTTTTCATTTATATAATTTCACTCCTATTTAAAATTTACAAGAGCAACATAATCATCAGCTTTCAGTGATGCTCCACCAACTAAAGCTCCATCTATGTCGCTTTGCCCCATTATTTCTGCTACATTAGCTGGCTTAACACTTCCTCCGTATTGAATTCTAACTTCGTTAGCTAAATCCCCGTAAACTGAAGCGATAACTTCTCTTATGTATGATATAACATCATTAGCTTGTTCTGCAGTTGCAGTTTTTCCAGTTCCTATAGCCCAGATCGGCTCATACGCTATAACAACTTTTGCTAAATCTTCTTTAGTTACATCTTTTAATCCAGCTAATATTTGAGTTTTTACGTAATCTTTAGTAACTCCAGCTTCCCTTTGTTCTAAAGTCTCACCACAGCATAAAATTGGATTTATACCTACTTGTAATGCTTTTAATACTTTTTTGTTAACTGTTTCGTTAGTTTCTCCAAAATATTCTCTTCTTTCAGAATGACCTATAATAACATAGTCCATTCCTATTTCTTGTAACATTTCAGCAGAAACTTCTCCTGTGAATGCTCCTGATGTTTCGTAGTGCATGTTTTGAGCTCCAACTTTTATCTTAGTACCTTTAGTAGCTTCTTTAAGGTCTTTTAGTTGTAAAAATGGTGCACATATTACTGCTTCAACATCATCTCTATCAGCTCTAGTTCCGACTTCTTTAACAAACTCTAGAGCTTCTTTTATGTTTTTGTTCATTTTCCAGTTTCCAGCAATTATTGGTTTTCTCATTCAAATTTCCTCCTTTTGAACATGTAGAATACCTTTTTATTTTAAACTATATTGTACAAAATCGCTATAATTTACACTGTTTATATATCTAATCCAAAATATGCCAATTCTCCCTATATATCAACATTTCTTAGATATCGTCTTTATAATCAGATATAGTTTAATTTTAAGTTATTCCTTAGACTTTATATTATTATTATTTTCCCATTATTTATTTAAATTTTTATATTTAAATACTTCTTATTTATCGTCTAATGCAACTATTCCTGGTAATTCTTTTCCTTCTAAGAATTCAAGCGAAGCTCCACCACCTGTAGAAACGTGAGTCATTTTGTCTCCGAATCCTAATTGGTTAACAGCAGCAGCACTATCTCCACCACCTATTACAGTAGTTGCATCTTCTAAATCAGCCATAGCTTTTGCTATTGCTAAAGTTCCTCCTGCAAATGCTTCAAATTCAAATACTCCCATTGGCCCGTTCCAAACGATTGTTTTTGAATTTTTAACAACATCTACGAATTTTTCTACTGATTTTGGTCCTATATCTAAACCTAAATATCCCTCTGGTATATTTTGATCTTCTGTTACTAATACTTCTGCATCTGCAGCGAATTTGTTAGCAGCTTTAGAATCTACTGGTAAGTATAATTTAACACCTTTTTCTTCAGCTTTTGCTAGCATTTCTTTTGCATAGTCAACTTTATCAGCTTCTAATAAAGAGTTTCCTATTTCATATCCTTGAGCTTTTAAGAATGTATAAGCCATTCCTCCACCTATTATTAAGTTATCAACTTTTTCTAATAATTGATTTATAACAGCTATTTTGTCAGAAACTTTTGATCCACCTAATATAGCAGTGAAAGGTCTAACTGGATTAGATACTGCTTCACCTAAGAATTTTAATTCTTTTTGGATTAAGTATCCGCAAGCTCTTTCTTGTAAGAATTGTCCAGCTCCAACAGTTGAACAGTGAGCTCTATGTGCAGTACCGAATGCATCGTTAACGAATACGTCAGCTAAAGAAGCTAATTCTTTAGAGTAGTTTTCTTCGTTTTTAGTTTCTTCTTTTCTATATCTAGTATTTTGTAATAAGACAACATCTCCGTCTTTCATATCTGCAACTGCTGATTTTGCGTTTTCCCCTACAACGTTATCATCTGCAGCAAATACTACTTCTTGTCCTAACATTTCTGATAATCTTTTTGCAACTGGTGCTAATGATAATTCTGGTTTTGGTTCTCCTTTTGGTTTCCCTAAGTGAGAGCATAATATAACTTTTGCACCTTTTTCTATTAAGTATTTTATAGTTGGTAATGCACCTACTAATCTGTTTTCGTCAGTTATTACTCCGTTTTGTAGAGGTACGTTGAAGTCACATCTTACTAATACCCTTTTCCCAGTAACGTTTATATCTTCTATTGTTTTTTTGTTTAACATTGACATAATTAAACTCCTTTCAAAGTAAACACTTTCCTTTTTTTAATATATCATATATTTGTAAAAATTTGTATTTATTTATTATTCATTCCGATTTGCTTTTTTTATTCCCCAATATACCATTCCCTAATCTAAATGATAATCGCTCTTGAGTAGTTTTATTTTTATGTTAAATTAATTTATTAGACCTTATCCTAAAAAAGTCCGGAGCTGTAGAAGATACTACAAACCCGGACCTTATCCTAAATTATTTTGCTAAGTTTGCAAAATATCCTAAAGTTCTTATTAATTGAGATGTATAAGACATTTCATTGTCATACCAAGATACAACTTTAACTAATTGTTTTCCATCAACTTCCATAACTCTTGTTTGAGTTGCATCGAATAATGAACCGAAGCTCATTCCTACTATATCAGAAGATACTAAGTATTCTTCAGTGTATCCGAATGATTCGTTAGCAGCTTCTTTCATTGCAGCATTAACTTCTTCTATAGTTACATTATTTTTTAATGTACAAACTAATTCAGTTAAAGAACCAGTTACAACTGGAACTCTTTGAGCAGCTCCGTCTAATTTACCTTTTAATTCTGGTATAACTAAACCTATAGCTTTTGCAGCACCTGTAGTATTAGGAACTATGTTTCCTGCAGCAGCTCTAGCTCTTCTTAAATCTCCTTTTGGATGAGGACCATCTAAAGTATTTTGGTCGTTAGTGTAAGCATGTATAGTAGTCATTAAACCTTTTTCTATACCGAATTTGTCATTTAAAGCTTTAGCCATTGGTGCTAAACAGTTAGTTGTACAAGAAGCCCCTGATATAACTGTTTCTGTACCATCTAATATTTCGTTGTTTACGTTGTAAACTATTGTTTTAACGTCACCAGTTGCTGGTGCAGATATAACAACTTTTTTAGCTCCTGCTTTTATGTGAGCTTCAGCTTTTTCTTGAGAAGTGAAGAATCCAGTACACTCTAATACTATGTCTACCCCTAATTCAGCCCATGGTAAGTTTTCTGGATTTCTTTCAGCAGTAACTTTTATTTCTTGTCCGTTAACTACGAAAGCACCTTCTTTAACTTCTATTTCACCATTGAATCTACCTTGAGCAGTATCATATTTGAATAAGTGAGCTAACATTTTTGCATCTGTTAAGTCATTTATTGCTACTACTTCAAATTTGTCAGTTTGTTCCATTAATTTTCTTAATGCTAATCTTCCTATTCTACCAAAACCATTGATTGCTACTTTAACCATTATGATTTAACCTCCTAAAAATAAAACCTATTTTTATATTATATTTTAATATCTATTTTACTAATTTATTTATCAGTCTATGCTGATATCATTAGTTATTGACTAAATTTATTGACTTTTAATTAATTCAATAAGTTTTTCTCCACTATGCTCGTCAGTTACTAAAACTAAGTTCTTGTTAATTTTAGAAATCGCTAGAAAAGCTTCTATCTTTTTAGATCCTGCAAATACTGCGATTACCTCTCTCGCTTGTTGAACACTTTCTAAATCAATACCAATTGTATTTAATCTGTATACAATCTCACCTGATTTATTAAAGTAATATCCGAAAGACTCGCATACAGCACCTTTATCTAGTATTTCTTGTGCTACCTCTTTTGATAAGTTTCGCCTTAATATCATTTCGTCAGCTCTACCAACACCAAACACAACTATGTCTGATTTTGAAACTAAATCTAAAGTCTTTTTGATTTCTGGCTCTTGAGCTAACATCATCATTGACTCTTTTCCTAACTTATCAGGTAAATTAAGCAATGCATATTGTGAGTGTAATTTCTTGCTTATATCTGCCGCTATATTATTTGACTGTATCTCTACATTTAAGCCTACACTTCCTCTAGCAGGTGCTATAGTTACGTTTTCAAATTTCTTATCGTGTTTTAGTCCTTTTGAAAACTCTGCCATCGTAGTTCCACCTGTAATTGAAACAATGTCGTGGTCGTGTAATATATGTGTAAAATGTGATGCGGCTGATCTTCCTACATCGATTAAAACACTTTTATTTTTTTCATAATCGCCAGGCACAAGTATTACCTTTTTTATTCCTAATAATTGAGTTAATCTATCTTCTAGTGTAGATAATCCCATAACTTCATTCATAGTTTCTTTTAAGCCTTCTAAAAGCTTTATTCCTTCTTCTGTTATGTTCATACCTGATGTTTCAACATTGATAAGACCTTGTTCTCTTAGAACTTCTGTTTCTGAACGAACAATTCTTTCACTCAACCCTAACATATTTGCCAAACTTCTTCTTCCGATAGTTTCGTTTAAATATATCTCTCTAAGTATTGAGTATCGTCTTGTCATTATGTCAAGCACTTGTGGAATTAATTTTTGTTGCATTTTTAATAAATTGTTCATAAGTTTTATACCTCATTCTTTACGCTGGGACTTTTTAAGTCCTATGTATCCATTTGCGTCCCACAAGATAATTTTATTTTACCTTAGATGCAAATATTTTTCAATACGTTTTCATAATTTTTTATTTTTTTAACTCAGATTATAGTTTTTATTTTATATTTTAATAAAAACCTTGATTTCCCAGCATTTTCACTTAGAAAACAAAGTTCCATCTTCGCTTGATACTAATATCTCTATCATTATTTTTATTTTCTTTTGTTGTTTAGTATATTTATTTATGATTTTATTTAAATATTTTCTCTATTGATTTTATTTATAAATTAGTTATTTTGTAAATCTTCGTTTTTTATTGTATCCTTAACCAACTTTTTTATTCTAAGTTACAAAGTCCCCTCTTTACCACTCTTATAACTTATATTTTTCAAGCAATTTATATTTTTATTTATCTGAGTTTATAAGCAAGCTTTTAATTTACTCCCACGTTTTTATTTTTCCCGCTCAACTCTTTTTCATTATCTTATATTTTTATCTTTTCTTTAAATTTTGATGATGATTTTTTACTTGCTATTATCACACCAATAAATATTTTGTTTCCTTTTAAAATAATATATTCTAATTTATTATACATAAAAAAAAAGGAATGTCCTATACTGTAATACTACAGATATAAAACATCCCTTATTTTTTATATTATTTATTTAAGGCTTTATATTAAGCACATTTTTCTTCAGTTTTTTCTACTTGTTGTTTTTTATCAGACATTTGTGGTCTTACAAATAATACAACTACTATAAGTCCTACTATTCCTACTATTCCAGCAACCCAATATACTGCATTAACACCTTTTTGTATTAATTCTACATTTGTTGGGTCAGCTGCTGTATTCATGTTGTAAGCTACTGCGAATACTGTTGCTGCAACTGTTCCTGAAAGTGAGTTGAAGAAGTTTACGAATGATGTACCAACACCTATATCTTTTGGCTCAAGCATAGATTGAGCTGCTGGTGTTATAGATACTGAACGGAAACTTTCTGCAATTCCTGTAAATGTAAGAGCTACGAAGTATATCATTATTGGTGTAGTTGGAGAAGTGAATCCCATAGCTAACATTGGTATACCTGCTAAAGCAGTTGCTCCTACCATAGCTTTCCACATGTTTGAAGTTTTCTTTCCAACCCATGTTCCTGCTATTATTGGTACTATTATAGTAAGTAAAGTACGAGGCATTTGTAAAGAACCAGCTATACTTGCTGATTTACCCATTACTTGCATTGCTCCTATTGGTGCATAAACGTTCATTGCATTTTGATAGAAGTAACTAGCAAATCCTACTACTAAAAGCATTGTATAGTTTTTGTTTTTGAATAATGCAAGAGGTATTATTGGTTCCTCTGCTTTTTCTTCTATTTTTATAAGCGCTACAAGTGCAACTATTCCTAATATGAATCCACCTATTATAGCTGGATTAGTCCATCCTATTGATGATCCGAAGTTTAAAGATAATAATATCGCACAAAGTGTAACAACTAATGCTATTATTCCTGGAATGTCTATTGTAACTTTTCCTTCACGTTTTTGGTTTGGCATGTTTAATCCGATTAATACTATACCAAGGATTAGAGGTAAAGCTGGCATAAGTATTGCTACTGTAAGCATATTCATATCAGTAAGTATACCTGCTATTATACTTCCTCCAAAACCACCAACTGCTATAGCAGCTGCTAACATACCCATTGCTTTTGGTACATCTTTTCTTTCGTTTATTAATCCCATTATTATATAAGGTGCAGCTGTGAAAGCCCCTTGTGCAAGACTTATTAATAAACGTAAAGCCATAAGTGGTACTAATGAGCGCACAAATGCAAATGCAACCCCACATATTATACATATGATACCTGGTATAACTACTATATTTCTACGTCCTATTAAGTCACCAAGTTTTCCTCCGATTGGTGTCATTATAGATACTCCTAATGCCGCAAAAATAGAGAATAAACCTACGTATCCCATTGCGTTTACACTTTCTAATATTGGTGAAGTTAATGTTGAAAATACAAGACCGTACATAGCTACAGAAAGCATCATACATATACATCCGATTTGTACAAGATTTTTCTTAGCTTTTGGTAGCGGTATTGCTACTGTCTGTTGCGTTCGTTCGTTAGACATAATCTAAATCTCCTTTAATTCTTTTCCGTTTTTTTTATTTAAAAATAATTTTTATTTTCTTTTTTAATTTACCGTTTTCACGTTCTAAATTTATCGTTTTCACGATATGTAATAAATTTTTATCATATTTATTATTTATTGTTTTTTAACCATTGTGTTGCACAATGAGCTAAACAAGAAGATCCTATTGGACATACATCTTCATTGAATCTTACTTTTGGATTATGTGCTGGAGCTATACCTCTTTCATCTAAGAATCCTGCTGATAAATACATGAATGTACTTGGTACTTTCTCTGCTATAACAGCGAAGTCTTCAGATGCACTAGCTGATATTCCTGGGTATCCTGTAAGTCCTGGTATACCTATCTCTTCCATGTATCCTACGAATTCATCAGTAAGAGCTGGATTACAGATTAGTGGTGGTACTTCTGAAAGCATTTCTACTTTTGCACTTCCTCCATAAACAGCTGCAACACTTTCTGCAACTTCTTTCATTCTACGAACAAGTAATTCTCTTGCTTCTGGTTTGTTAGTACGTATAGTTCCTTCAAGTACTGCAGTTTCTGGTATTATGTTACCTACTGTTCCTGCATGGAATTTACCTACTGTTAATACACAAGAATGTGTTGGGTCACTTTCTCTTGCTATTAATTCTTGTAATGCAAGATGTACATGTACACCAATATTTATTGGATCTATACCTGCATGAGGATAAGCCCCATGCGAACCCTTTCCTGTTAGCGTGATTTTAAAACCATCTACAGAATACATCATTGTATCTTTGTTATTGTACATATATAGACCAACTGGCATTTGCCCTGTTGATACATGGTATGCAAGCGCTGCATCTACTGGTGGGTTTTGTAATATACCATTTTCGATCATGTTTTTGCTACCTTCAAATGTTTCTTCTGCCGGTTGGAACATTAATTTTACTGTTCCTTCTAGAGCATCTTCATTTTCTTTTAACATCTTAGCTGCTGTAAGTAACATAGCTGCATGGAAGTCATGTCCGCAAGTGTGTGCAGTTTTGCCTGTTGGGCATGCAAACTCTTCTCCACTTTCTTCTGCCATTGGAAGTGCGTCCATATCAGCACGTAATAATAATACTTTGCCGCCTTTTCCAAGAGTAGCTGTTACACCATATCCACAATCTTGAGCATCTATACCACACGCTCTTAATTGTTCCATAACATATGCTTTAGTTTTAGGAAGATCTAATCCCGCTTCAGCATTTGTATGGATATAACGACGATGTGCAACCGTTTCTTCTGCTAATTCTTTTGCTCTGTTATAATAATTCATAACCTTTGTTCTCCTTTTACGGAATATTTTTTGAAGTATTTTCTATATTTATAGAATATATATGGAATACTTTCTTAATAATAATATATCAATATTTGTTCCATTTGTCAAATAATTCTGCTTTGTTATTATACATTTATGTATTTTTTTAACAAACATTTCCCTTTTGGAATATTTACATTGATTTATAAAATGCTTTTTGATAATATAATTGCTAGAGGTGAATAAAAAATGAACACAAATATTGTAGTTATTACGAGTCATTTTCTCCATTCTCATTTAGAAAATATGTTTTCAAAGTTAGACTTAGATTGCAATATCAAAGTTGTAGCTTTTGATAGTATTGAAAAAATACATAAAGTCTATGACCAGTACGCCGCTTGTACTGATGGCTTTATAGTTAGCAGTTCTGCTGCAAAAGCTGTTCTTGAGATGGTAGATCATGAAATAAAACGTCCCATCATTTCTTTTGAAATAGATTCTACGGGAGTATATCGCTCAATTTTAAATTTACTTCTACGAAATCGGGACTTAAATATGAATAGAGTTATCTTGGATTTTATGATTCCGCTAGAAGTTGGAATTACAGCTAATGATTATTTAAGTTTAATGGATTCAGATTATCAACAGTATCCTATTGATATTTGGAGTAAAAACTTAAGTAAAGATAGTATAAAAAAATTAGAAACTCAAATTGTAAATGAAATTCTAAGACTATGGAATATGAATGCAATAGATATAGTTTTATGCCAATATGGTAATATTGTACCGATTTTGCAAGAGCATAATATCCCTTATGAATATGCAATAGAAACACCAGTTTTTCTTGAAAATTTAGTCAAAAGATTTATGTCACTTATGTCTTTAGACCATATGCGTGAAAACCTACCTGTAATGATTAGTATCTCAGCTTCTGATAATAGTTTAAATACAGATGAAAATATAGAGTTAATCATGGAACATACAAAGAATTTTTTACGCTCTAATATGATAAATAGTACAACATACAAAAATAGTGCTGATTGTTGCGCTCTTATTACTGTAGATAATTTACATCAAATTACAAATAATGAGCAAAATTGTAATTTAAGTGTCTATTTAAATGAACATCTAGATTTTGAAGTATCAATTGGTTATGGGATAGGACTTAACTTAGACATGGCAATTAAAAATTCACATACTGCACGCAGGGAGGCATTATTATCAGGAAAAAGCTTTATATTTACTGAAAAGGGCAACCTTATTGGACCACTAAATTCAAAAGCGTGTATGGTTATTGAAAATCATGCAATTTATGATATTGGGAAAATAGCTAAGAACAGTAATCTGTCAGCTGTTACAATAAAAAGAATCATAAGCATTTTAAAACTTACCAATTCAAATATGGTAACAACTCAAGATTTATCGTCCCATCTAAAAAGTACAGTAAGAAATGCAAACCGTATACTTAAAAATTTAGAAAAAGGTGGTTATGCAAAAATCACTTGTACCCAAACTAGCAATATTAAGGGGCGACCAACAAAAGTATATGAATTAAATTTCCATATTTAATCTTGATTTATAACAATGGTTAAGTTGGCATTTATTTTTTATACTCTAATAAATATCAACTTAACCATTGTTATACGAAAAAGGAGTATATAAAGTAGAAAATTTTATCTATTTTATATACTCCTTTTCATTTTTATACAGTTATGTTTATGTGAATATTTATTCTACATATCTTTTAAATTTATTATTTTATATCGTTTAAAAGGTTAACTAATTCTTCTTCTGTAAAGTTATATTTGTTGTTACAGAAATGACAAGTTACTTCTGCTTTTTTATCTTCATCTATTATAGCTTGAAGTTCTTTTTCTCCTATTGATTGAAGAACTTTTCCTGTTCTTTCTTTTGAACAGTTACATTCAAATCCAACTTCACATACATCTAGTATTTTTGGTTCTAAATCTTTAAGTACCATTTCTACTATGTCTTCTGGTTTATTTCCAGCTTTTAATAAAGTTGTTATAGATGGTATATCTTTTATGTTGTTTTCTAATTGAGCAATAGTTTCTTCGCTAGCAAATGGCATTAATTGTACTATAAATCCACCAGCTTGTTCAACGTCGAATTCTCTACATGCTACTATTTCTTCTGAACCATCTTCTTTAGTTATTTTTCTTTCAACTTCCATATTTCTAGTTAAAACACCTAGTGAAACTACTGAAGGAGTTTGTTCTGATAATGCAAAGTAATGTGTGAAGTCTTCTGCTATTTCTCCACTTACTAATGGATAAGATCCTATATAAGGTTCTTTTAATCCTAAGTCTTTTATTACTTGAACGTATCCATCTGTTCCTACAGCACCTGCTACGTTTAATTTACCATTTGGATAGTTTTCAACTTGTACATCTGGGTTTTGAACATATCCACGAACCATACCTTTTGCATCAGAAGTTGCAAGTATAGTTCCTATTGGTCCGCCACCTTTGATTATTACAGTTAATTCGTCTTTTTCATTTTTCATCATAAGACCCATCATGCTAGTTGCAGTTAATGTTCTTCCTAATGCTGCTGTTGCTACTTTTGTTGTATTGTGGTTTATTCTAGCTTGTTCAACCATTTCTCTAGTGTTACCAACATAAGCTCTTATTTCACCATTTCCACTTGTAGCTTTTATTACGTAATCTTTCATTGTATTCCTCCATTAATTATCTAAAATTTGCCCATACTTAGTTATTATAAGCATAATATTATTTTCTGCATACGAAAAATACTCTTTCACAATCTTCTTCAGGTTGTTCAAAAGTAAAATCTCCATAAACCTTAACATCAGAAAAACCTGCTTCTTCAAGCATATCTAGGATTTCCTCTTCTGTGTAAGCTCTTTGTAAATGTCTTTCTTCGTGTTTGTCATATTTTCCATCTTCGTCTGCAACAAAAAATGTTAATTCCATCTCAACTAAGTTTTGTTCATCATCGAAGTAGTTTTGCCACATATATGATACACCATCTCTGTTTTCTCCGTACATATTATCTCCTAATACTGTAGATAATTTGTAGAATGAGCTGATGTCAAAAATAAATATACCTTCTTGTTTTAGTAGTTCATATGTTTTAGAAAATACATTCATTAAATCTTCGTCGTAAGTTATATAATTAAATCCATCGCAAGCGCATAAAACACAATCTAAATTTGTAACATCGAAATCAAGTTCTGCTATATCTTGTTCTAGTAAAACTAAATCTATACCTTGTTTTTCACCTTTACTTCTTGCTACGTTAAGCATTTCGTCAGAAATATCTATACCTGCTATATCGTAGTTTTTCTTAGCTAGTGGTATTGTTATATTACCAGTTCCACAAGCTAACTCCAAGATGTTTTTTACTTCTGCATTTTCGTTTTTAATTATTTGTTCTATATAGTTTACCCAACCATCATAATCAACATCGTCCATAAGTTCATCATAGACGAATGCAAAATCTCTATACTGATCCATCCTCGCTATCGTTCCCCTTGTTTTCTTCTTCTTGTTTTTTTAGTTTTTTCTTGCGGGCTGTAAGCATTCCGCCAATTTTACCTGCTTCTTTTGCAGTAAGGCCTGCCCAGCCTCTTTCGCTTACTTTGTCGATTAATCCTAATTCTGATGCTATCTCATATTTCATTATATCATTGTCTGTCAATGGTTTATCTTTCTTGCTGCTATTTTTTTTAGTTTTCTCACATTTATATATTAATTCAGCGCTTAATTGCGTATTAGTTTTTTTATTTTCCATATTTAACACTCCTTCTATATTTAGGAGTATTGCCATATTAAAGCCTTTTATACATAAATTCATAAAAATAAGATGACTTCTAAATCGATAAAAGCCATCTTATATAAAAAATATCTCACTTAAATTTTCCTATTATAATTCCGAATCTTAGCTTACACTTTCTCGATTACTTGATTGTGTTTCATCATCTTTCATCTTAGAAAATATACTCGCTATTATTGCCCCCGATATATTATGCCATACACTGAAGATTGCCCCTGGTACTGTTGCCATTGCTAAATTTGGAAAAGCTGTCGTCGCTAAACTTGATGCAAGACCTGAGTTTTGCATTCCAACTTCTATAGCTATAGTTTTTCTTTGACTTAAATTTAATCCTAACATCTTAGCTATTGTGTAACCAAGTGCATATCCTCCACAGTTGTGTAGTATAACTACTGCAAATACTACTAATCCTGTTGTAAGTATTTTTGCTGAGTTTGCTGATACAACTGCTGCAACTATCATTACTATAGCTGTAACTGATATTAATGGAAGTACCTTTTTTACATTTGAAGTAAATTTGTAGAATAATTTGTTAACTATAAATCCAAGACCTATTGGTACTATAACAACTTGTATTATTGAGAAAAACATACTAAATGCATCTATATCTACAGTTGTTCTTAATAATAAATATGTTATTGCTGGTGTTAATATTGGTGCTAGTATTGTTGAAACGCTAGTCATTCCAACAGATAATGCTACGTCTCCTTGTGCTAAGAAACTCATTACATTAGAAGATGTTCCCCCTGGGCATGTACCAACTAATACTAAACCTACTAATAATGCGTCGTCTATTTTAAATAATTTCCCCAATACAAATGCTAATAACGGCATTATTGTAAATTGTGATAAGCATCCTATGATAACATTTTTAGGTTGTTTAAATACTATTACAAAGTCATCTGGTTTTATCGTAAGCCCCATACCAAACATAACCACCATTAATAAGTAATTTACCCAAGATGTCTTAACCCATGATAATGAAGTAGGTACAAATAGCGCCATTGCAGCTATAACTAATACTATAATTGCCATATACTTTCCTACAAAGTCGCTTATTTTTTCTAATGTTTTCATTGTTTATTCCCCCTTTTTAAATATATATAATCAAAATATCCCCGATTTTGATTCCCCTGATAAAGAATATCTACCTTTGTCTTAAGCTCCCCCAAGCTAAAAACATTATGAGGTAATATTTTCCTTGTTCAAGTATTACATAATACTAATACTTTTGTCATATGATGTCAAGGTATTTTAGAGAAATTTATGAAAAAACTGAAAATTTTCATTCTTCGTAAAAAACTATATGTTTTTTTATATAAAAAAGGTCTGTTATGGTATTTTTTCGATTAATTTTGATTGAAATATTTTTGTGTTGCCTCAGCTATACTCTTCATCATCTTTTCTTGATAAGATGTCTGTGACATTTTTTGATCTTCTTCTGGATTAGACATATATCCCATTTCAACTAGCACAGCCGGTACTTCCGACCAGTTAAATCCTGTTAAATCACTTCTTTGGTATATATTATTCACTTTAAATCCAGCTTGTCTCATGCTAGCCATCATAATCTCTGCACATTCGTTGCTCTTTGGATAAATCTTGCTCGTATATTGACCGTTTTGTGCTGGAATATGAAGTGATGCCCCACTTACAGATTGGTCTTCTGAACCATCAGCATGAATTCTAATTACTAAATCTGCATTATTTTCATTTGCAAAAGTTGCTCTTTCTGAATTTGTAATATTTACGTCGTTAGTTTCCCTAGTCATTATTACCTTAAATCCCATTTGTTCTAAATAGCTTTTTAAAATTTTTGATGCACTTAATGTCAATTCATATTCTGGAATATTTGTAGATACACCTTGTGTACCCCATGACACCTTAAACTTAGTTTCAGATGAACCTGGTCCTACTGGCTCTTGGCTCATATCTCCCTTTGCTTGATGACCTGGGTCTATACAAATTACATATTGTCCAGTTTTATTTTGTGAATTATCATTATCAGTTATTTGACTTTGTTGTGGATTACTTTGTGAGTTGTTATTATCTTGTGAATTATTCCCCGCTGAATTTTCTTGATTATTTTGTAAAGACTGTTGCGATGAATTATTTTGATTTGATATAACTTCATTGTCACTTGATTGGTTGGAGTTTGAACAACCAAAACTTATCATTGATATAATAAGTATCCCTAATAGTATTAATGATTTTTTTCTCATTTTTCCCTCCTTATAATCATAAAAATTTCCCCTGTTACATATAATTATAAATGTTAAAAGTTTTTTAATCAATTTTATTAAAGAGCATTTTACGATTCTATTAGTGATTCCAATGTTTTTTTGTTTTTTCCCTTTTATTTCTACGATTTAAACTCTATAATAATAATAGAAACAAAATTGCTTTTCAAACTTGGTTGAGGGACTTCGAAAATAATATATACGGAGGAATCAATGATGAAATTCAATTATAAATCAAAAACATCGTTGTATCCTGAATTTGGGTGGAGTGAGGAATTAAATTTCAAACAAATACAGGAGGTATACTGCCATGGATTTTGATAAACTTAACGAATCAGTAGAAAGATTAATCAAAAACTTAGAATTTATTCAATCATTAGAGGAAGAAGGTATTCCAATGAGTGATGATCATAAGGACATGATTCTAAGAAATGTCGATTCAATAACAGATATAAGCGACGACGATTATAAAGCAGGATTATTATTTGACATTAGATAAAAAAATTCGCTTCGCTCATAGCGCCAACGACTTCGTCCGTTGCTTAAAATTCGCTTCGCTCATAGCGCCAACGAATCGAAGATTCCGTTGCTTTAGTGAATAGTTTGGAAATTATATATTATCCACAAACCAGATAATATATAATTTCCTTAGAATTTAAAAAATCAGTTTACATCTAAACGGTGTAAACTGATTTTTATTATAAATCTATATTTAATTTTATAGAAAATAAGTTTAACCTATAATAATTTATTCTATTGAACCTTTAAATTTAAGTAGTTTCACATAAGTTTTTATAGCATCTAACATAATATCTTCGTTAAAGTCGAATCTTAAACTATGTAGACCATTAACAAATCCCTTCTCTTCATTTCTGGCTCCTTGCATAAAGAAAAGCCCTGGCACTTCTCTTTGATAATAAGAGAAGTCTTCTGAAATCATAAGAGGTTCAGTTTTTGTTATTTTTTCTTTTCCAACTGCCTCCACAAATTCATTAAATAGATTTTCATCATTATTTACTGCAATATATCCATCTTCTATTTTTACATTTACTTTACAGTTATATGCTATTTCAAATCCTTTTGCAAATTCAAAAAGTCTTTTCTTCATTGTGTCATAAATTTCTGGATTAAAACATCTCATTGTTCCTTCTAACTTGACATTCTCTGCAATTATATTTCTTATAGAACCTGCTGCCATTTTTCCAAATGTAAGAACAGCACCTTCCATAGGATTTAGATTTCTCGAAACAATACTTTGGACAGAAGTAACAAAATTAGCCCCTATAACTATTCCGTCTATTGTATTTTGCGGAATAGCTCCATGACCACTTTTTCCGATTATTTCAACATCTATCTCACCATTTTGTGCCATTAAGTACCCAGCTTTGCATCCTATATACCCTTCTGGAAAATCTGGATGAATATGAAGACCATATACCTCATCTACATTGTACTTTTTAAATATGCCCACTTTCATTAGTGGCTCTGCTCCACCTGTGTCTTCTTCTGCTGGTTGGAATACAAAAACTATATTATCATTTAAGTTTTCTTTGTTGTCCATTATATATTCCAAAAATCCTAAAAGAATACTCATATGTCCATCATGACCACATAGATGTTGAGCGCCGTTTTCTGTTGGAAGTGCATCAATATCTGCTCTAAAAGCTATAGTTTTTTTAGGATTATTCCCCTTAATTATTCCTACTGTTGCTGTTTCTAAAGGAGTTTCATATCGTATACCTAGTTTGTCTAAATAATCTCTTATATATTTAGCTGTATTGAATTCTTCATGAGAAAGTTCTGCTAATTTGTGTAGATTTGTTCTATGTTGTTTTACTATTTTATCTATATATGATATGTCTTTCATTTAATTTCCCCCTAATTTAACTTTATATTTTAACTACTAAATCTCTCCCTAAATTTATATATTTTTATAATTACAATTATGTATAATTTAATAGTTTTAATTTTTAGATAATTTTATTATATACAATTTTAATAAATTGTCCAATTATTTATGCTCATAATCTCTTTTTCATAATATATAAAAATTCACTACGTTCATAACGCCAACGACTTCGTCCGTTGCTTAAAATTCACTGCGTTCATAACGCCAACGAAGATATAAAAAAGAGATGTTACTTTTATTTAACATCTCTTTAGATTAATTTTTATAATGTGATAAATATTAAATTTTATAAGTTGTAATTTATTGTATTTAGTCATTTTCTACAGGAAGTATTATTATAAATTCGCTCCCTACTCCAACTTCACTTTCTACATATATATCTCCTCCATGAAGTGATATAAGTTGTTTAGATATTGTAAGTCCTAAACCACTCCCTCCCTTAACTTCAGAGTTATTTTCTACAACTTGGTTAAATCTATTAAATATTAATTTTTTATTTTCTTCACTAATACCTATACCATTATCTTTTACCGATATTTTAACTTTATCACCTAAATCACTTACTATAACTTGGATTAATCCACCTTTTGGAGTAAATTTAGCAGCATTTCCAACTAAGTTTATGATACATCTTTCTATTTCTGTTTTATCACATGAAATAATCTTTTCTTCTATATCTGTATCAAAAATTAATTCAAGACCCTTTTCTTCTATATAGTCTTTCATATCCATAACGTTTTCTTCTACTAGATAAACTATATTTGTTTTTTCTTTAGTCAGTATGTAGCTATTATTTTCAATTTTTGTATTGTCGATTATATTGTTAATTAAATTTAATAATCTAGAAGTATTTCTCTCCATTATATCCATATAATAAGATAGCTTTTTAGGAGTTATAAATACATCTTTATTGCAAAAATCTTTTATTAATTGATTAATACCATTTAATACATTTAACGGTGTTCTAAGCTCATGAGATAAGTTGATAAAGTAATTATTTTTATTTTGTTCTAGTGTTAGTACCTTTTTGAATAATAATTCATTTTCGTCCATTTTTAATTTTAAATCATTAGTTTTTTCATTTATCAATCTATCTAACTTTCTTACTTTATATTTATTTATAAGTATCAAAATTATTATTGATAGTAAATATAAGCATATTGCGTATTTACTTTTCCAAAACGGATATTTAATAGTAAACTTAATTACAGTTTCTTCTCCTATTACTCCATGTTGGCTCTTAGCTTTTATTCTCAATGTATAATCTCCAGGACTTAAATTGGCAAATATAATTGAATTATTTTTGGTTGTACTCCACTCTTTTTCATCTCCATCTAATTTATAATAATATTGAGTTGTCTTTGTATTTACATAATCATCTGTAAAATAGCTTATTTTTATATTATTTTCATTATATTTAAATTTAGTATTTGATATATCTTTTTTATTTAATCCATTTACTTCAAAATTATCAACTATAATATTAGGTTTAAATTTAGATATATGTATTTTATTAGGATTAAAAACATTAAATCCATTTATACCACCAAAGTACATATTGTCAGTACTAGCTTTAAAACAAGATCTTCCATTAAACTCATTAGATTGAAGTCCATCTGTTATAGTAAAGTTCTCAAATATACCTTCTTCAGCACAAAGTCTTGATACTCCACCATTTGTACTCATCCATATGTTGTTTTTATCATCAACTAATATTCCATATACAGTATTATTTATAAGACCATCTTTTTCAGTATAACTTCTAAATGTATCTGTATTAGAATTAAGAATATTTAGTCCATAGCTTGTTCCAACTAATATGTTTCCCTTTAGGTCTTCAGTTATAAATCTTATACAGTCATTACTTATACTATTTTCGTCATTTTCAATATGTTTATATATTTTATATGATTTAGCCTTTGGATTAATTTTTATTAACCCTCCCTCTAGAAAGCAACCGATATAATAATTTCCCTTTGAATCTTCATAAACAGCTCTAATAAATTTATCTGATACTCCCATTTCATCAAAAATATATGTAATATCTCTAAGCTCGTTATCTGAATACAATGCCAAGCCCTTATTAGTTCCTATCCACAACTGTCCTTTAGAATCTACAAACAAAGATCTTATTTTATTTGATGGCAATCCATCTTTTTCTGTATAATTTGTTATAGTATAATTTTCACTACTTTTATCTAAAACGGATAAACCGTCATTTGTTCCTATAAATATTTTTTCTTTATATCCTGTTATATCTTGTATTGCATTACTACATAATTTACTATTTCCTGTATTTAAATACTCAACTGCTTTCCCATTCATGATATTTATACCATCTTCACTCGTTCCCATCCATACTAAATTATCATCATCTTTGTATATCCCTTGAATTACATCTCCACTTATGCTATTACTGTCTTCTTTGTCAGACTTGTAATGTTGGAATTTAGTATTAGGATTAAATGCAGATATTCCCCTATATGTCCCCACCCATATAAGACCACTTCTATCTTTGAATAAACAAAATATTGAGTTATCTACTAAAGTATTGCTTTCGTACGCCTTTTTACTATATCTTACGAATTCCTCTGTTTCATAATTAAATAAACAAAGGCCTTTATCTGTTCCAATCCAAAGCTCATTCTTTGAATTATTTATTACATCTCTTACAGTGTTACTTGGTAGAGAAAACTTACTTTCACTACTTTTATAATTCTTTATACTTTTATCATTTAAATTTATTCTAAATAAACCTTTATCTACAGTACAAACCCATAGATTCTTATTTAAGTCTTCATACAAGTTATATATTTCACTTTCTCCAATCGAATCTTGATAAGAATTTACTAATTTTAAATTTTTATCTAATTCAACTAAACCTTTGTCAGTACCGACCCATATATGGCCATTAGAATCTTCTTTTAGAGAATATATAAACTGACTTGGAAGTTCATCTTCATCAGATAAAACTCTATCAAAACTATCTTTCTCTTGGTTATATAAATTAAGTCCATTTACACTTGAAACTAAAAATTTATCTTCTGAAGTATAAATTATCTGCCATAAATTTTCATCAGATAAATTTCCATTATTTTTATCAGATGAATAATTCTTTATCTCATCATTATCTGTATCTATTCTACTAAGTCCATTTATAGTTGATATCCATATATACCCGTCTTTATCTTCCATAATATCAACAATATAATTATTAGCTATTGAGTTTTTATCATTTTTATTATATTTATATTGTTTAAACTCATAGCCATTATATCTATCAAGACCATCATTAGTACCTATCCATATATATCCTTTACTATCTTGATATATAGTTTCTACAGTAGATTGAGATAAACCATCTTCACTCATAATATTTTTAAAATTATAATTTTCACTTATATTCGCGTAACTCGTACTAATATTAATACAAGAAAATATACACGCCATCACTAATATCTTTTTTATATATTTATTTTTTATCATAGCCCACCTTTTTTAAGTACTTTATAATAAATTATAAAATTTGCCTTTTATAGTTTTGTGCTACTTTAGTATATATTAATTTAATATATTATACCAAGTAGAATTTTATTTTTAAGGAAGGTAATATTTTCTTAGAAGGATTTATGTATAAGATTTGCTTCGCTCATGCGCCAACGAATCGAAGATTCCGTTGCTTAAAATTCACTGTGTTCATATCGCCAACGACTTCGTCCGTTGCTCAAATAAAAAAACTACACCTAGATAAAATATCTAGATGTAGTTTCTTTATATATTTATTATTAATTTTTTATTATGCTTCGTTATCGTCGAATTCTCCGCTTTCTTCGTATAATAAAGCGATTCCACCTTGAGCTGTTTCTTTGTATTTATCCATCATGTCTCTACCAGTTTCGTCCATTATTTTAACTATTTGGTCGAATTTAACGTGGTGAACACCATCAGATAATAATGCATAGTTAGCAGCATCTAACGCTCTTTGTGCTCCCATTGCATTTCTTTCTATACATGGTATTTGAACATATCCGTAAGCTGGGTCACAAGTCATACCTAAGTGATGCTCTAAACCTATTTCTGCAGCGTATTCTATTTTTCTAAGAGCTGCACCTTTCATGAATGCTGCCGCTGCTGCTGCCATTGCACATGCAACACCAACTTCACCTTGACATCCTACTTCTGCACCTGAAACTGATGCATTTTTCTTAACAGCTATACCTATTAAACCTGCTACAGCAAGACCTTCTTCTACAGCTTCATCATCGAATCCATAGAAATCTTGCATTGTGAATAATACAGCTGGTAATACACCTGCAGATCCACAAGTTGGAGCAGTAACTATTTCAAATCCTGATGCATTTTGCTCAGATACAGCTAAAGCGTATGCATATATCATTGAAGAAAGTTGTTTGTTAACTTTATATTGTCTGAAGAAAGTTCTAGCTCTTCTAGCTAATTTTAATTTTCCTGGAATAACATCTGTAGCTTTTAAACCATCGTTTAATGATTGTCTCATAGTTATTCTTATTTGTCTTAAGTAATCCATTATATCTTCATCGTCGAATTCTTTTACGTAGTCAACGAAGTTTTTGTGGTTTTCTCTACACCATTCTATAATGTCTTCTATGTTGTCGTGTGGGTAAACACTTGCAGAAGAATGTCCTCTTTTACCTTCTTCAGCTAAAGAACCTCCACCGATTGAGAATACAGTCCATTCATCTTCTACATTTCCGTCTTTATCTAAAGCTTCTAATTTCATTCCGTTAGTATGGAATTCTTTTACTACTTCTGGTTGCCATACTATTTCTACATGTTTAGGCTCTAAAGTTTTTATTATTATATAGTCAGTTAAGTGACCTTTTCCTGTAGCTGCTAAACTTCCGTATAAGTGCGCTCTGAAGCTTGCTGCATTAGGGTTTTTTTCGTTGAATATTCTTGCTGCTCTTTGTGGTCCCATAGTGTGTGAACTTGATGGTCCAGGACCTATTTTATAAAGCTCTTTTAATGATTCCATTAAATTTTCCTCCTAATAAAAAATTAATTATTTTTGTATGTTAAACTTTTAATAATATCTGATAATAATAGTTGTATATGATAATTATTGTTTGTCATTTTTAATAAATTAATCATATATCAGAAAATCATTATTCCAAACATTTTCCTAAGGCATATTTTTATGCTAAAGCTTTTAGAAGAAATTTTTTAAGCATTTATATTAATAAATGCCTACTTTTTCTGCTTGATAAAAATCCTTACGCATAACATTATACATATTTCTTTAAATAAATCATATACTTATTGTTAATTTCTATTATTTTACAGTAATGGTAATTTTTTTAAACCTAAATATACTTTTTACTTTATTATTTTAACCCAAAAAAATGTTTTCCGCCACACTTTTCATTATTTTTTAAATTTTTTAACTTTTTATAACAATTCGGTTGATTTTTCCATAATTTTGTAATAACATTAATTCATAACAACTTATTAAAAATCAAAAACAATTAACTAACCTAAGTAGAGGCGCAATGATTATCAGTAAGTAATAGTAGCTGGCAAGTGTAGATAATTACTGAAAGGATGATTTGCCGAAGTTTATATCTTGGCGAAGGTATATGCTGGGGTCATGTATAAGATACATGAGACTGTCACTTATCTAAGTGGGGGGCTACAGGTTTACTTTGATTTGTGTTAGCAACGTACAAAGTATTCCTTTGTGCGTTTTTTAATATCAAAATCTACTTTTGCAGTATCCATTTATATATATACCCTCCCCTTACTTTTATATCTCTATTTGGGAAGTAATCATGATTAGATACAAAATACAATAAATTATATGAGGTGATATAAAATGAAAAAAGTTAATGTAGCAGTAGTTGGTGCTACTGGTATGGTAGGGAGAACTTTCTTAAAAGTTCTTGAAGAAAGACAATTTCCAATAGAAAATATATATTTTTTCTCTTCTAAAAAATCTGCTGGTTCAACAATAACTTTTGCAGGAAAAGATTACACAGTTGAAGAATTAACTGAAACTGCTTTTGATGGAAAAAATATTCAAATAGCATTATTCTCTGCTGGTGGAGCTACTAGTGAAAAATTTGCTCCAATAGTTGCATCAAAAGGCATAATAGTTGTAGATAACTCAGCTCAATGGAGAATGGATCCAGACGTTCCACTTATAGTACCAGAAGTTAACCCAGAAGCTATAAAAGAAATAAAAAAAGGTATAATAGCTAATCCTAACTGCTCTACTATACAAGCTATGGTTCCACTAAAACCTTTATATGAAAAATACGGTTTAAAAAGAATTGTATTCTCTACTTATCAAGCTGTTTCTGGTTCAGGAGTTAGAGGTGTTAAGGATTTAGAAGACGGAATTGCTGGAAAACCAAATCAATTCTATCCTCATCCAATAGCGTATAACTGTTTACCACATATAGATGTATTTATGGATAATGGTTATACAAAAGAAGAAATGAAAATGATAAATGAAACTAAAAAAATATTTAATGATGATAGCATAAAAGTTACTGCTACTACTGTTAGAGTTCCTGTTAGAGGTGCTCACAGTGAATCAATCAACGTTGAATTTAATAAACCTTTTGAGCTTGAAGATGTTGTTGAAGCAATCAAAAACGCTGAAGGTGTTGTATTAGTTGATAATCCAGCTAAAGATGAATACCCTCTTGCTGTAGATGCTGAAGGACATGATGAAGTTTTTGTTGGTAGAATAAGAAGAGACTTTAGTGTTGATAATGGTATCAACTTATGGGTAGTTGCTGACAATATAAGAAAAGGGGCTGCTACAAATGCAGTACAAATAGCTGAATTATTAGTAAAAAATGATTTAGTTTAATCTGACAAAATAACTTATTTATAAACTCAATAAAATAAATGTTTAACAGTTTCACAACTTAGTAAACAAAACTTAATTAGTATTAATAAAATAATTTTTAAAAATGATTATGATATAAAAAGGGGAGATATATATGATATTTACAGGTTCTGCAGTTGCATTAGTTACACCATTTAATAAAGATAACACACCAAATTTTGAAAAAATTAAAGAGTTAGTTGAATACCACATTGCTAACGGAACAGATGCCATAGTTGCTACTGGTACTACTGGTGAAGCTAGTACTATGACTGATGAAGAACAACTAGATGTTATTAAATGTATCGTCGATACAGTAAATAAAAGAATACCAGTTATCGCTGGTGCTAGTACAAACGATACTAGACATTCTCTTAGTTTAGCAAAAGGTGCTCAAGATATGGGAGCTGATGCTTTATTAATAATCACACCATATTATAACAAAGCTAATAGAACTGGTCTTAAAGCTCACTTCAAAGCAATAGCTGATGCTGTTGATTTACCAATAATTTTATACAACGTTCCTTCTAGAACAGGAGTTAATATTGCTCCAGATTTAGTTGCTGAACTTGCTAACGAATGTGAAAACATAGTTGCTATAAAAGAAGCTAGCGGTGATATAGCTCAAGTTGCTGAAGTTGCTAGATTAGTTCCAGATGATTTTGCAATCTATTCTGGAAATGACGACTCTATCACTCCATTATTATCATTAGGTGGTAGCGGAGTTATATCTGTTTTAGCAAATGTTTGTCCACAACAAACTCATGATTTAGTTGCAAAATTCTTAGACGGTGATGTTAAAGGTTCTTGCAAAATACAATTAGATTTAAAAGCTCTTATTGATGCTTTATTTATAGAAGTAAATCCAGTTCCAGTTAAAACAGCATTAAACTTATTAGGATTTGAAGTTGGTCACTTAAGATTACCACTTGGTGAAATGAATCCGAAAAACTTAGAAGTATTAAAACAAGAATTAATAAATGCTGGTCTTGATGTTAAACAAACTGCTGAACTTGGAGTAAAATAGATCGAAGCTTAATTTTGACAGGGAAGAATATAAATAATTTATTATTCTTCCTTGAAATAAATCAAACTTAATTAGGGGGTATAACATTGAAAGTTATAATAAACGGATACAGCGGAACAATGGGTCAAGTATTGACAAAATGCGTATTAGATGATGAAGAACTTCAACTTGTTGCCGGTGTTAGTCCAAAACACCATGATGTTAATAATCAATTTAACACTTACTCAAGTTTTGCCGAAGTAAAAGAAGATGCAGATGTGGTTATAGACTTCTCTAACCCACTTGCACTAGATGATATATTAGATTATTGTCTAAAAACAAAAACTCCTGTAGTTCTTGCAACTACTGGATACAATGATGAGGAAATGGAAAAAATCCATCAAGCTTCTAAACAAATTCCTGTCTTCTTATCATTCAATATGTCACTTGGAGTAAGTATCTTACTTAAATTAGTAAAAGAAGCTGCCAAAAATTTAAACAACTTTGATATAGAAATAATAGAAAAACATCACAACAAAAAAGTAGACTCTCCTAGCGGTACTGCTGTAATGATTGCAAATGCTGTTAAGGAAATAAGAGAACAATCTGAATTTATTTATGGCAGACATGGTCGTACAGGAAAAAGACAACAAAACGAAGTCGGAATACATGCTGTAAGAGGTGGAACTATAGTCGGTGAACATAGCGCTATCTTTGCTGGAAACGACGAAATATTAGAAATAAATCACTCAGCTCGTTCTAAAAATGTATTTGCTGAAGGCGCTATAGCTGCAGCAAAATACTTAGTAAATCAACAACCTGGTTTCTATAATATGGACGATATGTTAGGCTAAAATTTATATTAATATATTAATTAATATAAATGTAAATATATTTAACCTATACTTACACTAAGAATAATATAAAATTTTAAGGAGATTGAAATGTTAGATTTAAACGATGCTTATGCAATTGCAAAATATATAAAAGACGCAGAAAAACAAACACCAGTTAAAATTTATGTTTCTACTACTGCTGAGATAGCAAAATCTGAAAACTTCAAAGTTTTCGGAAACAACGGAGAATATACTTTAATAGGGGACTACAAAACTATAATGGATGCTATCGCTCCTATAAAAGCTCAAATAACAGATATGTATGTTGAAAATACAGCTAGAAATTCTGCCATTCCAATGATAGATATGTTAAATATCGATGCCAGAATCGAGCCAGGCGCTATAATAAGAGACATGGTTACAATAGAAAAAAATGCTGTCGTAATGATGGGTGCTGTTATAAATATAGGCGCTGTTATAGGCGAAGGTACTATGGTAGATATGAACGCTGTTGTCGGCGCTAGAGGAATATTAGGTAAAAATGTACACCTAGGCGCTTGCTCAGTTGTTGCAGGTGTTCTTGAACCACCTTCAGCAACTCCAGTTATAGTTGAAGATGACGTTGTTATCGGCGCTAACTGTGTAATCCTAGAAGGCGTAAGAATCGGTAAAGGTGCAGTCGTAGCTGCTGGTTCAGTAGTTACAAAAGACGTTGAACCAGGTGCTGTTGTTGCAGGTTCACCAGCAAAAGTAGTTAAAATGAAAGACGAAAAAACTGCTGGTAAAACTCAATTAATGGATGATTTAAGAGGATAATTAATAATAAAATATAAAAATAGAGTGGATATCTTCTCCACTCTATTTTTTATGTCCTTATATATTTTCTATTATACTTCTATTTATTTTTATA